>DASSRT010000365.1:0-14247 GCA_035701705.1 Rhodanobacteraceae bacterium | reverse complement strand
ACCCGACCCGACGTGGTGTTGACGGCCGGCGTCATCGCGCCGACCGGGCGCGCGCCCTACGGCGTCGACGTGCGCGTGATCGAGCGCGACGACGACGATTTCATCCGCTTCGCGGTCCCCTCGCAGCAGGCAACCGGCAATGGCGTCTGGTCGGTCAACTTCGGGGCATCGGCGGTCAAGACCATGGACCCTGCCATCGTGTTCGGCAGCTTCTCGTACCAGCACAGCATCATCCGCCACTTTGGCGACATCGATACCAGCCCGGACACGATCACGCCCGGCAAGGTTCGGCTCGGCGACAGCTTCGCGTTCGGCGCCGGCGTGGCGTTCGCCTTCAACGACCGCACCAGCATGAGCCTGTCATTCGTCGACAGGATCGTGCGCGAATCACGCATCAAGATCGACGGCGCGGAATCCCAGCCGGTGATCGGCAGCCTCGGCAACATCGGCACGTTCAACCTCGGCGTCACCTACGCGCTCAGCAAACACCTCACCCTGGTGACCCTGCTCGGGATCGGACTTACGCCGGATGCCCCGGACTTCACCGTGAACGTCAAACTACCATACCAGTTTTGAGCCACGACTCAACCGGTCAGGAATGGAACCATCCGGGCTGCCCAGTCGACGCAGGTGGCGAGGAGCGCTGGCCCGTCCACATCCGGGCTGAGCGGCACACCGAGCAGTCCCAACGCGGCGGTATCGATCCGCAGCCCGTATTTCCGGCACAAGCGGTACAGCGAGACGCGGGAGATTCCCAGGCGGCGGGCGCACTCGCTCATGTTGTAGCTGCTGTTGCGCAATTGCTCGGCGATGGTGTCGCGGTCGGCCTGTGCGCGTGCCGCGTGCAAACCCGGCCTGCTGCTTTCCGCCGATGCGAGTCCCAGATCGACCGGACCCAGCAGCCGCGTTTCCGCCGTCACCGCCGCGCGATGGACGCGGTTGATCAGTTCGCGCACGTTGCCCGGCCAGTCATGCGCAACAATCGCCTTCAGCGCGGCGGCAGAAAACATCCTGGCGCGGCTGTGGTGGCGTTGGCGGAACTGTTCGAGGAAGTGGCAGGCCAGCATCTCGGCATCCCCGCTGCGCTCGCGCAGTGGCGGCAGGTGCACATGCAGCACGTTCAGGCGGTAATAAAGATCCTCGCGGAAGCGGCCTTCCCGCACCGCGCGCTGCAGGTCGACGTGGGTCGCGGCCACCACCCGCGCGTTGATGCGGATCGATTGGGTGCTGCCGACGCGCTCGATCGTCTGTTCCTCCAGGAAGCGCAACAGGTTGGATTGCGCTTCCAGCGGCATGTCGCCGATTTCGTCGAGAAAGATCACGCCGCCGTTGGCGGCCTCGATACGGCCAATCTTGCGCGCATTGGCACCGGTGAACGCGCCGCGCTCGTGGCCGAACAATTCGGACTGCACCAGGTTCTCGGGCAAGGCGCCGCAGTTGACCGCAACGAACGGGCCTCCGCGAAGCGCTGAATGGGCATGCACGGCACACGCAGCGACCTCCTTGCCGGTGCCGGTTTCGCCGGTCAGCAGGACCGGCATGTCGAACCCGGCGAACTTGGCCAACTGTTCCCGCACGGCCTCGATCGCGGAGCTCGTGCCCACCAGACCGAAATCCGATTCCGGTCGCGACGCGACGCGTGCCGTGGGCGCCAGCAACTGCGCCTTGCCCCATGCGTGCCCGAGCGACGCGGTGATGCCGGAATCGTGCAGCGGGGGGATGAAAAAATCGAAGCACATCGCGTGGATCAATTCGCACACACGCGGCTGCGACAGCGCCTGTTCGGAGGCCACGGCCAACCACTGCAACTCCTGACGGGCCGACGTCAGCGCGTCGATCCGCGCGACCAGCGCGTCATCGCCGTCGGCGAAATCGACGACCGCGACATCGGCACCCGCATGTCCCACCGCCTCGATCGCGTCGTCATCCAGTGGCAGCTGCATGGCTTCCCAGCCCGCATCCGCCAACTCGCGCGCCACCGCGGGCTGCAGATCCCCCAGCCAAACCAGCCTGCGTGCCGGCGGCAACTGCTTGCCGCGGCCTGCAACGAAGCTGGAAAAAATCGACCCCATCCGTTCCTTGCGGGACAGTGGTCGTTTGGCCTCGGCACTCGGGCCGGTCTCGCACTTGTCCCGGTCCATTCCGCCACCTTCCTCGGGGACGCTCCGATTTTCGCTGCGAATTCTATAGCATTTCAGGAAGCACACACTAGACATCTATACAAAAATATAGTAGGCGCCAGGCCCCATCGCGCCCCGGGTCAGCGGCAGGCACCCCGGTACCGCTTCACACCGCGCCTTGGCACGGAACTTGACGATGCACTTCCTCGGCACGGACCCCGAACGACTTCTAGCCAGATGCCTTCCGGCCAATGCGGAATCGGCACGATGGGCTGCCATGCAGCATGCACTGGGTGCGCTGCACCGGGCGCCCAGCGGCCGCGCTCATGAACGCGATGTCGAACCGGCAGACGTCGGGATGCGCCTTGGCCAGTGTGTGGAACACGCAATTCCACGCTTCCACTTCGTCGTGGTCGCCGGCCGTCACCGCGCGCGCCTCGTAACCCAGCACATCCAGTTGCTCGGCCAGCAGGCGGGTGGCGTCTTCGGCATCCTTCGCTGTACCAATGCGTGCAGCAGCGTCGGCGCCGAGCTGCGCACCGATCGCACCCAGCATCTCCTGCACCGCGGCGGTACCCGAGTGGGCATAGATGTATTCGATCATGCCGCGCGCCATCAAGGCGAAATTGCGCGGGAACAACTCGCGTCCCGCCGGTTGCAACACGTAGCAGGCGCGTGGCCGGCCGCCGCTGGCGATGGCTTCGCCACGCGCGACGAAACCCGCCGCCAGCAAAGCGGTCAGGTGCTGCCTGACCGCGTTGTGGGTGACACCGAGCGCCGTACACAAGTCTTCCACGGTCGCGCCCTGTGGACTCGCGAGCAGCTTGCGCAGCAATCGCTGCTGCGTGGCGCCGAGTTGCCGCAGGGCGTTCGCGTGATCCATGGCGTCAATGTGCCTTGGCGGGGAACTGCTTGGCAATACCACCGGCCAGCGCATCGGCGATGGTGTTGGCGTGCATTTCCATGTGCGCCCAGGTCCTGGCCTGTTCCGCCTTCGGCGCGTTCGACATCATTTCGTCGACCTGCATCTTGTGGTCGTTGACGTGTTCCAGCCAGAGTCCCTGCACGGTTGCTTCCGGCAGGTTGGGGTTGGCGCTGGCCAGGAACCTGGCAATTTCGCCGCCGTTGGTCGCCAGATCCTGCATGGCCTTCTGCTCGGCCGCCGCGTCATGCGCGTGTGCCGCATCGGTCAGGGCCTTCACGCCGCCCCAGTGACCGGCCAGCAATTTCAGGAATGCATCGCCACCGGCCTTGCCGTAGAAGCCGGCCACCGCATTGGCAATGTCCTTGGCATTGGCCACCACGGCGTGCTCGGCCTTGGTCTCGTTGGCCTTGTTGCCGGCGTGGACCGCCAGCGCGTAATCACGGGTGGCAACGATGTGCCCGTGCAGCAGGGAGCGCATGGCAGCGTGCAGTTTCGGCGCCGTCGGCGCGGCGGCCGGGGCCGATGCAGCGGGGGTGGGCGTATTCGGGGCATGCGCCAGCGCACTCGGCGCCACGGCGGTCATGGCCAGGCCGAGGGCCAACGAACAAGCAATGACAAGAGGTTTCATGATGGTCTCTCCTGATGGAATGGGGTGTCGCCTCGCGACGACCCGCCCATCATGCGCCTTTTCGACATATTTGAACTGAATATATGTGAAAAGGCCGTACGAAGCAAAAAAAAACGTATCCTCGGGGCCGATCAGGGTTTCTGGAAGCGCGGCACCGCATCCCGCAGCGCGGCCAACCGCTCCAGCGGATCGGTCATCTCCAGCAAGTGCTGGCGCTCGGCATCACCCAGCGGCAACAGCTCGGCCAGGCGGAACCCGACCCAGCTGGCATCCTCGTAACGCTCGCGCGGACCGTTGCGCCAGGACAGGCCGGCCTGTTCGGCCAGGCGCTCCAGGATCGTCGGTAGCAATGCGAATTCGACCGGCACCTCGACCGCAGGCTCCTCCGGCCAGCGGCGGATTTCACCCACCACCAAGCCATTGTCGCGAACCCGCGATTTTTGTACCCGGAAGCGCGGACCGCCGGTGACGCTGATGCCCAGCAGGCCATCCGGCAAGGTGTCGAAATCGACGATGTGCGCGAGCGTGCCGACGGCCGCAGGCAAGGCCGGCGCCGCCAGGGTTTCGCCGCCTTGCATGATCAGGCAAATGCCGAACGCGGAATCAGTGCGCGTGCATTCGCGCACCATGTCGAGGTAGCGCGCCTCGAATACGCGCAGCCCCAGCAACCCTCCGGGAAACAGCACGGTATTGAGCGGGAACAGGGCGATCTCTTGGTGCTTCACGCCCCGAGTCTAACCGCGCCGCAGGGCGTCCAGAAACCGTCGCGGCGCATTCTCGAAGCCGCCGTTGGACATGAACACGACGTGGTCGCCGGCACGCGTCTGCGCCTGCAAGGTCGCCACCAATTCGCCGACGGAGGCGGCCTCGACACCGCGGCCGCCGAGCGCGTCGATCACCCGGCGTGCGTCCCACGGCAACGCCGGACGATGCAGCAGGACGACCGCATCGGCATCGGCCAGCGAGGGCGCCAGCGCCGCCGCATGCGCGCCTTGGCGCATCGAGTTTGAACGCGGCTCGAAGGCGACCAGGATGCGGGCCTTGCCGACCTTCGCGCGCAGCCCGGCGAGCGTGGTCGCGATGGCCGTCGGATGGTGCGCGAAGTCGTCGTAGACCTGCACGCCGGCGTATTCACCGACACGCTCCATGCGCCGCTTGACGCTCTCGAAACCGGCAAACGCGGGCAGCAATCCGCGCGGCTCGACGCCCGCAGCGTTCGCCGCGGCAAGCGCCGCCAGCGCATTCATCACGTTGTGGCGGCCGCCGAGGTTCCAGCGCACCTCGCCGACAGGTTCGCCCGCGTGCGTCACCGCGAACGCGGACCCATCGGGCTTGAGCATGCGCGCACGCCAATCGCCCACGTCGATGCCGAAGGTTTCCACCGGCGTCCAGCAACCCATCGCCAGCACTTCGGCGAGGCGCGCATCTTCCGCATTCACGATCAGGCGGCCATTGCCCGGCACGGTACGCACCAGGTGGTGGAATTGGCGCTGGATCGAGGCGACATCCGGAAAAATGTCGGCGTGGTCGTATTCGAGGTTGTTGAGGATCGCGATGCGCGGCCGGTAATGCACGAACTTCGAGCGTTTGTCGAAAAACGCGGTGTCGTATTCGTCGGCCTCCAGAACGAATGGCGTCGCCGCAGGCGACACGCCATCTCGTTCTCCCCTAGGGAGAAGCTGGCCCGAAGGGCCGGATGAGGGTTCGGATTCGCGCAAGTCGGCAACCCGCGACTCCGGACCCTCACCCCTGCCCCTCTCCCGACGGGAGAGGGGTTCAAACCCGAGCCGCGCCGACACCCCGAAGTTTTCCGGCACGCCGCCGATCAGGAACCCCGGCGCCAGGCCCGCGGCATCCAGCAGGTATGCCAGCAGGCTTGTCGTCGTGGTCTTGCCGTGGGTCCCGGCCACTGCCAGCACTTCGCGTCCACGCAACACCCGATCACCCAGCCATTGCGGCCCGGACACGTAGGGCAAGCCGGCATCGAGCATGTATTCGACGGACGCATTGCCGCGCGACAAGGCATTGCCGACGACCACGAGATCCGGCGCGGGCTGCAGGTGCTCCGCGGACCAACCCTCCTGCAGCGTGATGCCGAGCGCGCGCAGCTGGTCGCTCATCGGCGGATACACGTTGGCATCCGAGCCTTCCACGGTCACGCCCAGCGCACGCGCCAGTGCGGCGACACCGCCCATGAAGGTTCCGCAAATGCCGAGGATGTGGATGCGCATGTCGCTCACGCCGCACCCAGCACGCCGGCGGCCAATACCGCGGCGATCATGTAGACGACCACCAGCATCAGGAACACCAGCACGCCACCAGCGACGGATATCTCCAGCGAGCGGCGCAGGCAGCCGATCCAGATGCACAACTGCCAGATGCCCAGCACGACGACGGCCAGCGCCACCAACTCCTGGGTGCCGGTCAGCTCGGGCAGTTGCCGCGGCGTTGCCATGAGCTGCTCGCGCCACGTCGCCACCGGTAATTGCAAGGTCAACAGGTTCTGGACCAATTCGAAAACGAGGTATACGGCTGCGAGCGCCGTGGCCGTCTGCACGAATCGCTCGGGCTTCTCGCGCCCGCGCAACAGCACCCAGACCATGCCGAGGGCGGCCAGGCTGCCAATGATGATGCCGGCCGCCACCGCGGGTTTGATGCCGGCGTGAAGATTGAACGCAACCTGCATCGCCGCGCACGCGGCCAGCAGCACGATGAGCAGGCGCGGCGAATACACGATGTCTTCCGGCCCGTGCCGGAACAGGCACAGATCGCGGAAGCTGGCGAGGAAGCCGGTCAAGGTCAGGCGTTGGCCGCTGCGCGCGCGCGCAGCGCAGCGAGCAGGCGCCCGCCGATCGCATCGATCTCGCCCACCCCGTCGATCTCGGTCAGGACGCCGCGACGCGCGTAAAAATCCGCGACCGGCGCGGTTTGTTCGGCGTACACCGCCAGCCGCTTGCGCACGGTTTCGGGGTTGTCGTCGGCGCGGTGTTCCTGTCCAAAGCGGATTTCGCAGCGCTTCACGATGTCGGCATCGGGAACGTTGAGCTTCAGCACCGCATCGAGCGGCTGCTGCAGGCGCGCCAGCAGCGCGTCGAGGGCATTCGCCTGCGCAAGGTTGCGCGGGTAGCCGTCGAGGATGTAACCCGCACGCGTGTCGGCTTCGGCCAGCCGCTCTTCCAGCAGCCCCAGCACGATGTCGTCCGACACGAGCTGCCCGGCCTCCATCACCGCCTTGGCCTTGAGGCCCAGCGGCGTGCCGGCCTTGACCGCTGCACGCAGCAGGTCGCCGGTGGAAATGTGCGCGATGCCAAGCTCCGCCTTCAACCGTTTGGCCTGGGTGCCCTTGCCCGAACCGGGGGCACCTAGCAACACGATTCGCATGGATACTCCTTGAGATTGCCGCCACGACGTCGGACAACAGGCGTACGCTAGCGGTTGCGAAGCCGCGCCGTCAAACGTTGCCCCTGACCCGCCACCGCCACCCGGGAGGTGACCGTGAAGCAGTCTGGAAAGTTATTGTATGCGCAGTCGGGCGGTGTCACGTCCGTCATCAATGCCACCGCCGGCGCCGTGATCGAAGCCTGCCGCCGCCACGGGGTCACGGCCTATGCGGCGCGCAACGGCATCCTCGGCGCCTTGCGCGAAGACTTGATCGACACATCGAAGGAATCCCCCGCGGCCATCCGCGCACTGGCGCACACGCCGGGCGGCGCGTTCGGATCGTGCCGGGTCAAGCTGAAATCACTGGAGGACGATCGCGCGAGGTACGCGCGCCTGATCGACGTGTTCCGCGCCCATCAGATCCGCTGGTTCCTCTACAACGGCGGCAACGATTCGGCCGACACCGCACTGAAACTGTCGCGGCTCGGCAAGGCCAGCGGTTACGACATCCGTTGCATCGGCGTGCCCAAGACGGTCGACAACGACCTTGCCGTCACCGACTGTTGCCCCGGGTTCGGCTCGGTCGCCAAATACACCGCGGTATCCCTGCGCGAATGCGCGCTGGACGTGATGTCGATGATGGACACCTCCACCCGCGTGTTCGTGATGGAAGTGATGGGCCGCCACGCCGGCTGGATCGCCGCAGCGGCGGGCCTCGCCGGAGAAAGCCGCGACGACGCGCCGCACATCATCCTGTTTCCCGAACTGGCATTCGAGCCGGAACGGTTTCTCGCACAGGTACGCGCGACGGTGGCGCGCACGGGTTGCTGCGTGATCGCGGCCAGCGAAGGCATCCGCTACGCCGATGGCCGCTTCGTCGCCGACGCGCACGCCGGCACCGATGCTTTCGGCCACACCCAGCTGGGCGGCGTCGCGCCGGCGCTCGCCGGCATGGTGCGCGCAAAGTTGCAGCTGAAAACCCATTGGGCATTGCCGGACTACCTGCAACGCTCGGCGCGACACATCGCGTCGAAGACCGATCTGGAACAAGCCCAGGCCGTCGGCCACGCGGCGGTCGCGTACGCGCTGGCCGGCGCCAACGCAGTGATGCCGGTCATCACGCGCAAGTCCGATGCGCCCTACCGCTGGACGATCGAGCAGGCGCAGCTCGACCGGGTTGCCAATCGCGAGAAGAAACTGCCGCGCGCGTTCATCAGCCGCGATGGCTTCGGCATCACCGCCGCAGCGCGGCGCTATCTTGCACCGTTGATCCGCGGTGAAGCCCCGCCGCCTTACGGCGCCGACGGACTGCCGAAATATGTCGCGCTGAAGAACGCGGCGGTACGCAAGCGGCTGCCGGCGTTCGACGCGCCGGACTAATGCAGCGCTGGCCCGCCCTGTATGGACGGGCCAGCGCACTGTGCGTTGTCAGGCTTGCGCCGAGCCGCACTCTCCGCAGAAGCGGTCCCCGGGTGTCAACATCGCACCGCAGCTTCCACATGCCGCCGGCGCAGGCGCAGCGGCCGGGGGTGGTGCGGCAACAGGCGGCGCTGCAGGTGGCGGCGCGACCGGGGCTGCTGCCACAGGCGCAGCTGGCATCGGCGCGGGCGCCACCGGTGCAGGCGCAGGCGCCGCTTTCGGTCGATTCTCGTCAACCTTCGCCTTCACCTGCGCGGCCTTGGCGCGCAGGAAATCCGCCGAACCGGCTTCCGTGGTGCTGGCCAGCGAATCGTAGATCAGGATGTTGCCGAGCATGCCGATCAGCACGAACAGCGCCCACACCGCGGCGACCACGATGCCGAGTGACGCGCCGGCGGCGCCGAGCGACGCGCCGCCGCCCATCAGCATGGCCAGCGGACTGCCGCCACCATACGCACCATAGGCGCCGTAGCCGCCATACGCACTGGCGCCGCCGCCCGTCGCATACATGAGCGTGGTCAGTGTCGAGCCGCCGAACATCACGGCCGCGACGAAAATCTCGATCGGCACGATCAACAGCGCCAGCACGATGAAGTGCAACACCACGTCGAGCGGGCGCTTGAGCACGATGTCGATGGCGCGCCCGAGCGAGCCGAGCATGCCGTTGCCACGCCACAGCGCCACGAACATCAACGACACGCCGAACGCCAGCACCGCATAGCAGGCCGCGAGAATCAGCATGGTGGGCCCGGCCAGCAGGAACGCGAACACGGGGCCGATGCCCGGAATCTTGCCGAGGAAGGACAAAGCCCACAGGATCAGGATGATCAAGAGCAGGCCCACGCCGAGGATGATCAGGCAGACGATGGACTGCACCGTGACGCCGAGTCCGCCGAAGAACGCCGCCCCGAATCCGCGCGAGGGTTTGCCGTCAGCCTGGTCGACCAACAGCAGGCCGGTGCCGTTGACACCGGTCAGGACCACCAGCAGCGCGATGATCGTGATCAGTCCGCCCAGCAGCTTCGCGAGAGTCAGGCTGTGGTAAACGAGGTGCGAGACGATGACCCCGTCCAACGCCATCAACAGCGCCGCGATCACGAATCCCGCCACCAGCATCGCCAGCGCCCGCCAATTTCGCAGACCCTCGTAGCAACGCAAAAGCAGGCCCAGGTTCGCCACTTTCATCTCAGCCATCACCACCCCTCCCTCGCTTGTATGCCAACCCCACGGATCCGCGCGCGCCGTCACCGATCTCGGCACCCCCCCACACCCACGACACGCGCTGCCTCAATCGTCTTTGCTGCACACCGTCGTGCCGGGCGCTCCGGCCTTCACGCCCTGGCAGACCTTCACGCGAATCTTGTGCCGGCAACTCTTGCCGAAAAATCCGCGGTGGCATTCGCTGTGCGCACGCTGGTTGTAGATTTCATCCGGCGTCGGCGTACGCGGAATCGGGACGGCGGCCTTGCGCGCAGCCTCCGCGGCAGCTTGCCGTGCGGCCTCGGCCTGCTCGGCCTTCTCTCGCTGCGCCCGCGCCTTGCGCTCAGCCGCCCGCTTCGCGGCAACCCGTTGCTGGGCATCGGTGGATTGCTGCAGCAAGGCTTGCGCGCCGGCATTGCCAGGCTGCACGTCGA
Source organism: Rhodanobacteraceae bacterium (assembly GCA_035701705.1). Taxonomy (GTDB): domain Bacteria; phylum Pseudomonadota; class Gammaproteobacteria; order Xanthomonadales; family Rhodanobacteraceae; genus 66-474. The sequence continues at coordinate 4,140 of DASSRT010000365.1, read as the reverse complement.
GTGCGGCCTTGGCCTTGCGGATGGCGTCGTTGTAGCGCCCACGCGCGTAGTCGTTCTGCCCCTGTGCGACCAGATCTGCAGCCTGGTCCACGGACTGCGCCGGCGCAGTCGCCACCGACGCCGCGGCAGCGGGTGGCAATTCCGCTGCGGTCGCGGCAGTCGTCGCCGTTGCAGCCACTGAACCCGCGGTCATCGCGCTCGCAGCCGACATCGGCGGAGTGGGCGCTGCCGCCATGGTCTGCGATGCCGCTGCAGCAGGTGCCGCCGGGGTCATCGGGACCGGCGCGGAATTGATCGGCGTTTCGGTGGCTGCCGGCGCGGATGCGGCCGGCGTTTCGGCCACGGTTTCGGAAGGTTGGGCGTGGTGGAAGAACTTCACGTAGGCAAACGCGACGGCGCCACCGATCACGATCAACACGATCGCGACGATCACGCCTATCAACCAGCCCGGCAATCCCGAATTCGCACGGGCGGGTGGTGCGGCAGGTCGCACGGGCGGCGGCGGCGTGGGCGCTGCAGCTGGCGCGGCGCCGGTTTGCGCAGCGTCGGCGGCGACGCCTGCCGGCGGCGCTTCCAGCAATTCATCCAGCGACGCCGCAGCGCCGGCAACTTCGCCGGCAGCGGGCAAGGCTGCATCGGTGTGGGCGGCAGGCGCCGAGGCATCCGCCGTGCGGACCGGTTTGAAGACCGTCGAATCTTCATCCACCGGTGCCGCGGGCGCAGGCGGCGATGCGATCGAATCCTCGAACGGCTGTCCGCAAAGTTTGCAGAACCGCAGCCCCGGCACGCGCGGGGTGCCGCAATGCGGACAGGTCTCGGCACTCGCAGCTGCAGGTGGCACCGGTGCTGGCGGCGGCGCAGGCGGCTCGCTTTGGGCGACGTAGCCGGGGATCGTCGTACCTTGATCGCCCACAGGGGCCGCCGGCGGCTCGGACGGCGGCGTGCCTGCCGCCGCGAACGCATGCCCGCACTGCTTGCAGAATTTCGCACCCTCAGGATGGGCCGCGCCACATTGCGGGCACGCGGGTTCCGCGACGGCTTCGATGCGGGTTCCGCAACCCACGCAGAACTTGGCGCCTTCGGCGAGACTGCGTCCGCAAGCAGGACATTCCATATGCCACCCCTAGAAAATTGTTGAAAAAGTGCTTTCCCCCACTTTTTTCAACGCGCCGAGTCCGGCGCAGGTCTGTACTCGGCGTCGCGCAGGCCCGATGCAATTCCATGGCCCGGGTGTCGATAGTGCCAACTACCGCCGTTGAACGCAACGTCAAGCTTCGTTGGCGTCAGCAAGGCTTGGTCAGCCCGCTGACGTACCCGGAAACAACGCATCCATTTCGCCGTGGGAAGCCGCCCCGGCGAAGCCATCGAAATGTCCCGCCGCCAAGCTGCGCGCGGCGCGCAGCGCGGCGCCCCAGGCCACGCCGGCCAGTGCGCCGCCGACACTGATGCGACGCACGCCGAGGCGCGCGTAATCATCCAGTGTCGACGTCACGGGCCGGCCCACCAGCACGTTCACCGGCTTGGGAGCCACGGCCTCGACGATCGCGCGGATCTGCTCGGGCGTGCCGGCGCCAGGGGCATACAGGCAATCGGCACCCGCGGCGGCATACGCCTGCAGGCGCTTCAGCGATTCGTTCAAGGCGTCGGGGTGATCGACGAGGAAGCATTCCGCGCGACCGATCAGCATGACATCCTCGCCCGAAGCGTCGATCGCCGCGCGCGCAGCGCGCATGCGCGCCACGGCCTCATCGAATGCATACAACGGCTGCGCGGGATCGCCGGTCGAATCCTCGATCGACAAGCCGGCGATTCCGGTGTCGATGCAACGGCGCACGTTGTCGGCGAGTTCGTCGAGGCCGCGCGCGTGGCCGTCCTCGAAATCGACATTCACCGGCAGTTCGGTGGCCGCGACGATCTCACGGCAATGCGCAAGCACCGTATCGACGCCGATGGCATGGTCGCGTTGGCCCTGCGACCACGCGAACCCGGAGCTGGTGGTCGCCAGGGCCTTGAAGCCGAGCCCGGCGAGCATCCGCGCGGAACCGGCATCCCAGGGATTCGGCAGCATGAAGCAACCGGATTCGTGCAGCTTGCGGAAGGCCGCACGGCGGGCGGCGTAGCGTGGGGTGTTCATGCGCGGGGTCCTGGTCTCGCCCGATCAAGCGGGCGTCCGCGCATTCTAGGCGCACCGGTCAGGCCGGCCTTGATCCACGGCAGCCCTGCTGGCCGGGATTGACGGTCGCGCTATACTCGCGGGAATGCCCGTTGCGGGCGTGTGCCAAAGGGGTTGTCCGATGTTGCAACAGTACGGGATGTGGTTCGCGCTCGGTTGCGCGATCATCGCGATTCTTTATGGTGTGTTTTCGACCGGCTGGATCCTGAAGCAGCCGACCGGCAACGATCGCATGCGCGCCATCGCGCAAGCCATCCAGGAAGGCGCCAAGGCTTACCTGAATCGTCAGTACATGACGATTGCGCTGGCCGGCGTGGTCTTGTTCATCATCATCGGCTTTGCGTTGAACTGGGCCGCGGCGATCGGTTTCGCGATCGGCGCCATCCTCTCCGGCGCCACCGGCTACATCGGCATGAACATCTCGGTGCGCAGCAACGTGCGTACCGCGGAAGCCGCGCGCGGCGGGCTGTCCAAGGCGCTCGGCGTTGCCTTCCGCGGCGGTGCCATCACCGGCATGCTGGTGGTCGGCCTCGCCCTGCTCGGCGTCACCGCGTACTTCATGATCCTGACCGAGGGCCTGCACTTCGAGCTGGAAACCGCGCTGCATGCGCTGGTCGGCCTGGCCTTCGGTTCCTCGCTGATCTCGATCTTCGCGCGCCTCGGCGGCGGCATCTTCACCAAGGGCGCCGACGTTGGCGCGGACCTGGTGGGCAAGGTCGAAGCCGGCATTCCGGAAGACGATCCGCGCAACCCGGCGGTGATCGCCGACAACGTGGGCGACAACGTCGGCGACTGCGCCGGCATGGCCGCCGACCTGTTCGAAACCTACGTGGTGACCCTGGTCGCGACCATGCTGCTGGGCGGCGTGCTGGCGGCCGGCGACGTGACCGCTTCGCTGTACCCGCTGGTGCTCGGCGGTGCTTCGATCATCGCCTCGGTGATCGGCACCTTCTTCGTGCGCACCTCCGGCAAGGGCAAGATCATGAACGCGCTGTACAAGGGCGTGATCGTGTCCGGCGTGCTGGCGGCGATCGCGTTCTGGTTCATCTCGTCCAACATGTTCCCTCAGGGCTTCGTGACCAGCGACGGCACCTACAGCGTGGTGCAGCTGTTCGGCGCCGCCGTGATCGGCCTGGTGCTGACCGCGGTGATCGTGGTGATCACCGAGTACTACACCGCCACCGAGTACAAGCCGGTCCGCCACGTCGCGCACGCATCCACCACCGGCCACGCCACCAACATCATCGCCGGCCTCGGCGTGTCGATGAAGGCCACCGCGCTGCCGGTGCTGGCGATCTGCGCCGCGATCTGGGGCGCCTATGCGCTGGCGGGCCTGTACGGCATCGCCATCGGCGCCACCGCGATGCTGTCGATGACCGGCATGATCGTCGCGCTCGACGCCTACGGCCCGATCACCGACAACGCCGGCGGCGTCGCCGAAATGGCGGGCCTGCCGGCCGAAGTGCGTGGCGTCACCGATCCGCTGGACGCGGTCGGCAACACCACCAAGGCGGTGACCAAGGGTTACGCGATCGGTTCGGCCGGCCTCGCCGCGCTGGTGCTGTTCGCCGACTACACCCACAACCTGTCCAAGCTGCCGGGGCTGGACGGCGTCACCTTCGACCTGTCGAACCATTACGTGATCATCGGCCTCATCATCGGCGGCTTGATCCCGTACCTGTTCGCCGCGATGGCGATGGAAGCGGTCGGCCGCGCCGCCGGTTCGGTGGTGGAAGAAGTGCGCCGCCAGTTCCGCGAGATCAAGGGCATCATGGAAGGCACCGGCAAGCCGGACTATTCGCGCGCCGTCGACCTGCTGACGAAATCCGCGATCAAGGAAATGATCGTCCCCTCGCTGCTGCCCGTGGTGGTGCCGATCGTCGTCGCCTTCGGCTTCCGCTGGCTGGGCGGCCCCGCGGCCGGCGCGCAGGCGCTGGGCGGCGTGCTGATCGGCACCATCGTCACCG
>DASSRT010000364.1:0-3558 GCA_035701705.1 Rhodanobacteraceae bacterium | reverse complement strand
CTCAATCCCCCTTCGTTCCGAAGGGGGAAGACGAGCGTGTCGTTCCGAAGGGGGAAGACAAGCGCGTCGTTCCGCAGGGGGAAGACAAGCGTGTCGTTCCGCACCTCAGGAATCAACACCCCCTTCCGCAGGAAGGGGGTCGATGCGAAGCATCGGGGGGATGACGGGCTCGTGGCGCAAACTCGTTGGAGGTACTTCGCATGAGCACGCCAACCCCCTTCGACTTCACCGGTTACCACGTCGCCATCGCTGGCGGCAGCAAGGGCATCGGTCGCGCGATTGCGCTGGCATTCCTGCAAGCCGGCGCCAGTGTCGCCGTATGTGCGCGCGGACAGGCCGGGCTGGATGCGTTGCGCGGCGATGCTGCTGCCCACGCCATGCACCTGCACACCCACAGCTGCGATCTTGGTGACGCCACGCAGATCGAACGCTGGATCGGCGACGCCGCGCAGGCATTGGGCGGCATGGATGTGCTGGTGAACAACGCCACCGGCTACGGTTTCCGCGAAGACGACGAATCCTGGCTGGTCGATTTCAACGTCGACTTGATGGCGGCAGTGCGCGCCTCGCGCCACGCGGTGCCGCATCTTCGGAACTCGCCGCACGCGAGCATCCTCAACACCAGCTCGATCGGTTCGTTCCGGCCGCGCACGATGGGCCCGCCGTATGCGGCGATGAAGGCTGCGATGAACCACTACACGCGCACCCAGGCCCTGGCACTGGCCGACGACCGCATCCGCGTGAACGCGATCGCGCCGGGCTCGATCGAATTCGAGGGCGGCGTGTGGGATCGCGTCAGGCACGAGCAGCCCGAGCAGTACGCGAAGGTGCTGTCGACGATTCCCTACGGCCGCTTCGGCAGGCCCGAGGAAGTGGCGAACCTCGCGCTGTTCCTCGCGTCCCCGCTGGCGGGCTGGATCACCGGCCAGATCATGGCGGTCGACGGCGGGCAGTCCTTGCGCTTCTGACGCAAACGCCACGCGGCGCCTGCGACTGTGCGACCATACGCCGCAGCCACTTGGGTAATTCGACCATGAACACCGTCTATCCGCGCACCAGTTCCATGGCGGTCATGAGCCTGATCTTCGGGATCCTGTCGTATGTGTTCCTGTTCGGCATCGGCGCCATCGTTGCGGTCATTTGCGGACACGCCGCGCGCGCGGAAATCCGCCGCGCACCGCCCGGCACGATCGACGGCGACGGCATGGCGCTGGCGGGATTGATCCTCGGCTGGATCCAGATCGTGCTGACGATCATCGGGGTGGGAATCTTCCTGCTGTTCGTCGTGGGCGCGATCGCGCTTGGCGCATCGCACTGACGAATGTATGCCACCCTGCGTCCCTTGCTGTTTTCGCTGGAAGCGGAAGCTGCGCATCACGTAACCCTGTACGCGCTCGGCGTCGCCCAGCGCAGCCACCTGCTGCGGCTGGTCGCGCATCCGCCGCCGGCACCGTTGCCGGTGCGCGCGTTCGGCGTCGACTTCCCCAACCCGGTGGGGCTCGCGGCCGGTCTGGACAAGAACGGCGAGTACCTCGACGCACTCGGCGCGCTCGGTTTCGGCTTCATCGAAATCGGCACGGTGACACCGCGACCGCAGCCCGGCAACCCGAAGCCGCGGCTGTTCCGGCTGCCGGAACACGAAGCCATCATCAACCGCATGGGCTTCAACAACGCCGGCGTGGACGCGCTGGTGCGCAACGTCGAACAAGCGTCATGGCGCGGCGTGCTTGGCATCAACATCGGCAAGAACAAGGACACCCCGAACGAGCGCGCGGCCGACGACTACCTTGCCTGCCTCGAACGCGTGTACCCGCTGGCGACGTATGTCACCGTCAACGTGTCCTCGCCCAACACGCCGGGGCTGCGCGACCTGCAGCAGGGCGATTCGCTGCAGCGCCTGATCGGCGCCCTGATGGAAGCGCGCGAGCGGCTCGCCACGCAACACGGCGCGCGCAAACCGCTGCTGTTGAAGATCGCACCCGATCTTGATGAGTCCGGCATGGACGCGGTTGCCGCCGCGCTTGCCGGCTCCGGCATCGACGGCCTCATCTGCAGCAACACCACCATCGACCGCAGCGCGGTCGCCGATTCGCTGTACGCCGGCGAAGCCGGCGGTCTTTCCGGCAAACCATTGTTCGAACGCTCCACCGCGGTGCTGCGCGCGATGGCGCAGCGGCTCGATGGCAAGCTTCCGCTCGTCGGTGTGGGCGGCGTCCTGAGTGGCAGCGACGCGGCCGACAAGATCAGCGCGGGTGCGTCGCTGGTGCAGATCTATACGGGCATGATCTATCGCGGACCGTGGTTGATTACCGAGTGTGTCGAAGAGATTCGCAGACAGCACGGCCGCGACGATGCCGAATGACCGCGCCGAGGCAGCGGGTTTCACGCTGACCGAAAACGCCTCGTTGCGCGAGCGCAACAGCTTGCGCGTGGATGCTCATGCGCGCTGGCTGCTGGAAGTGCACGACGCCGAGGCGCTGCCGGCCCTGCTCGACCACCCTGCCCTGCGCGCGCAGCCGCTGCTGCTGGGTGAAGGTTCCAACGTGCTGTTCGTCGCTGACTACGCCGGCGCGGTCGTGACCATGAAGACGCGCGGCGTCGAAGTGCTGGCCGACGCGGGCGATGCGGTGCGGATCCGCGTGGCCGCCGGTGAACACTGGGACGACTTCGTACGCTGGACGCTGGCGCAAGGGTACGCCGGGCTGGAAAATCTAATTCTGATCCCGGGCAGTGTCGGTGCCGCGCCAATGCAGAACATCGGCGCCTACGGGGTCGAAGTGCGGCAGTTCGTCGAGACGGTCGAAGCGTTCGAACTCGCTACCCGCCGGGCCTGCACGTTCACCAATGCCGAATGCGAATTCGGCTATCGCGATTCGATCTTCAAGCGCCACCCCGACCGCTGGCTGATCACGGCAGTGACCGTGCACCTGCCGCACACGCATGCGCCGCACATCGACTACGCCGGCCTGCGCGAGGAACTCGCGCGCATGGGCATCGACAGGCCCGCGCCCTTCCATGTCGCCGAAGCGGTGGTGAACCTGCGCACGCGCAAGCTGCCCGATCCGGCTGTGATCGGCAACGCCGGCAGCTTCTTCAAGAATCCGATCGTCCCGGTCGCGCAAGCCGAAGCCATGCGCGCCGCCCACCCGCAGCTTCCATGTTGGCCGGTCAGCAACGAAACCGCGAAACTCTCCGCAGCCTGGTTGATCGAGGCCAGCGGCTGCAAGGGCCTGCGCGAGGGCGATGCCGGCACCTCCAACCGCCACGCATTGGTGCTGGTCAACCACGGCCACGCCAGCGGCGCCGAATTGTGGGCATTCGCGCAGCGCGTGCGCGCTGCCGTGCACGCGCGCTTCGGCGTGATGCTGGAGCCGGAACCACGCATCATCGGCGCCTTCTGACACCCATCAATCGCGCGTCGCCACAACGCTGCTACACTGCGCGAATGCGATGTATTCTCACCAAGCAGCAATTCCTGGCTGCCTGTGCAGTCGTGTGCGTCTTCGCGTTTTCCGATGCGAACGCCCATGCCATTGCCGGCCAGCGCCTGTTTCCCTC
>DASSRT010000363.1:0-2801 GCA_035701705.1 Rhodanobacteraceae bacterium | reverse complement strand
TCGCCTGCGACGGGCGAAAGCGCATGCGATTCGCTAGGATGGCGAGGTCGCACACCCGCGGCTTGCCCGGAACACGTTGATGTCGGAACCCACGCCATTTCGCTACGTCACGGATTGGCAGAACCTTGACGACGACGACGCGCAAGCCATCCGCGAGTTCTGGCTGCGCGAACACGCCAACGTGGCCGGCGCCGAGGCGGAACGGCGCGTGCAGCAGACCATCGCGCGCGTGCTCGACGCCGAGGGCGAGCTCGTCGCGGTCAGCACCGCCGAGCCCAAGGTCATCCCGCGGCTGATGCAGCCCATGTATTACTACCGCTGCTTCGTCGGCGCGGCGTGGCGCGACCGGAAATTGGCGCGACCGTTGTTGCGGCACAGTTTCGACGCCCTCGAAGCGTGGGCGCGCGAACACGATTTCCCCTGCATCGGCATGCTGCTGGAACTGGAGAACGCGGGCTTTGCGCGCACCCTGCAACGGGCACGCTGGGAGAGCGTGGATTTCTCCTTCATCGGCCGCAGCCGGCGCGGGCTGGATTTGCGGGTGCGCTACTTCCGCGGTGCCAAGCTGAAGACCCGTGCGGAAGTTGCGGCAGGCGTGGGACGCTCGACGGCGGGCCGTGCGATCGTTTGACCGGCCCGGACTCACGGCAAGCAAACCGATCAATAGCGGATCTGCGCGGCTGTCCTGACGGGCCGCCGCGCTTACAATGCGCGGATGCACATCGGCCCCATCGCCATCGATCCGCCGGTGGCGCTCGCGCCGATGGCGGGCGTCACCGACAAGCCTTTCCGCCGGCTGTGCAAGCAGCTTGGTGCGGGCTTGGCCGTGTCGGAAATGACGACGTCCGATCCGCGCCTGTGGCAGACGCGGAAGTCGCTGCACCGGATGGACCACGCCGGCGAACCCGATCCGGTCAGCGTGCAGATCGCGGGTTCCGATCCGCTGCGCCTCGCCGAGGCCGCGCGCTACAACGTCGAGCACGGCGCGCAGCTGATCGATATCAACATGGGCTGCCCCGCGAAGAAGGTCTGCAATGCCTGGGCGGGCTCGGCGCTGCTGGCCGACGAGGCGTTGGTGGCGCGAATCTGCAGCGCGGTGGTCGAGGCGGTCGAGGTGCCGGTCACGCTGAAGATCCGCACCGGACAAACGCCGGAACACCGCAACGCGCTGGCGGTTGCGCGCATCGCGCAAGACGCCGGCGTTGCGGCGCTGGCGGTGCACGGCCGCACGCGCTCGCAGAAATACGAAGGCGAAGCCGAATACGACACCATCGCCGCCGTGAAGGCCAGCGTGTCCATCCCGGTCATCGCCAACGGCGACGTCGATTCGCCAGAGAAAGCGCGTCGCGTGCTCGAATGCACCGGAGCCGATGCCCTGATGATCGGCCGCCCGGCGCAGGGCCGGCCGTGGATCTTCCGCGAGATCGCGCACTACCTCGCCACCGGCGAACACCTGCCGGAACCTTCGATCACGGAAGTTCGCGACATCCTGCTCGGCCACCTCGACGCGCTGTATGCGTTCTATGGCGAAGTGACGGGCGTGCGCATCGCCCGCAAACACCTTGGCTGGTATGCCAAGGATCGTCCCGAGAACGCCGCCTTTCGCAGCATCGCCAACCGCGCCGAAAGCGCGCACGAACAGCGCCGCCTGACGCAGGACTATTTCGACGCGCTGGCGGCCGGCGTCCCGCACGAGTTTGCCGCGGCGGCTTGACTACCCCCTTCGGTACGAAGGGGGAAGCAAAAACGCCCACCCGCCGCTGAACGCGCTACGCTGGCGGGTGCGCCGCCGTGTTCGACCCTGTATCATGGGCGGCTATCCATCCTTCCATCCGTATCAAGGGATACATCAGCCGATGAGCCGTTACCTGTTCACTTCCGAATCGGTGTCCGAAGGCCACCCGGACAAGGTCGCCGACCAGATTTCCGATGCCGTCCTCGACGCGATCATCGCGCAGGACAAGCGTGCCCGCGTGGCCTGCGAAACCATGGTGAAGACCGGTGTCGCGATCGTCTCGGGCGAAGTCACCACCGACGCCTGGGTGGACATCGAAGCGCTGGCGCGCAAGGTGATCCTCGGCATCGGCTACGACTCGTCGACCGTCGGCTTCGACGGCGCCACCTGCGGCGTGCTGAACCTGATCGGCAAGCAGTCGCCCGACATCAACCAGGGCGTCGACCGCAAGAAGCCGGAACAGCAGGGCGCCGGCGACCAGGGCCTGATGTTCGGCTTCGCCTGCAACGAGGCGCCGGAATTCATGCCTGCGCCGATCTACTACTCGCACCGGCTGGTCGAACAGCAGGCCAAGGTGCGCAAGGCCGGCAAGCTCAAGTGGCTGCGCCCGGATGCGAAGTCGCAGGTGACGCTGGCCTACGACGATGCGTCGATGAAGATCCTCGGCCTCGACGCCGTGGTGCTCTCCACCCAGCACGATCCGGACGTGAAGTACGCCGACCTCGTGGAAGGCGTGCGCGAGTTCATCCTCAAGCCCGTGCTGCCGAAGAAGTGGCTGGACGCGCTGCCGAAGAACAAGGTGCACATCAACCCGACCGGCAAGTTCGTGATCGGCGGCCCGGTGGGCGACTGCGGCCTCACCGGCCGCAAGATCATCGTCGACACCTACGGCGGCATGGCCCGCCACGGTGGTGGCGCATTCTCGGGCAAGGATCCGTCCAAGGTCGACCGCTCGGCCTGCTACGCCGCGCGCTACGTCGCCAAGAACATCGTCGCCGCCGGCATCGCCGACCGCTGCGAAGTGCAGGTGAGCTACGCGATCGGCGTGGCCGAGCCGACTTCGATT
>DASSRT010000362.1:0-2299 GCA_035701705.1 Rhodanobacteraceae bacterium | reverse complement strand
GCGCAGGGCGAGCTGATCGGCATGGCCGTGCCCGGCCAGCAGCTCGCGGCCGCCATCGAGAAGTGGCGTCGCGTACAGCCATGACGCGCGGCTTCTGGACCGTCCGCCGCCAACTCCTGTTGCTGTTCGGGGTCATGCTGGTCGCAGCCGGCACGGTGCTGGCGCTCAGTCGCATTTACCAACACGAGCACGACGGCACCCTCAATCGACTCTACGACAACGCGCTGGGCGGCCAGGCCCAGGTGCGGACCCTGGCTTCGGCTTACGGCGTCGAGGTCGTCGGCGTCACCTTCAAGGTGCGCAACTACCTGATGAGTTTCGATGAAGGCCTCATCGAACTCGACCAGGTGCAAAAGCAGCTCGACCAGGCCACCGCGGCCTTGCGCGCGGAGTCGATGCCACCGAAACAGCGCGACGTCTGGACACGCATCGAGGCCGAGCGCGCGCCGGCAGATGCCGCGATTGCCACCCTGCGCGCGCAACTGATCGCACACAACATCCCCGGCGTCGGCCACTTTGCCGACACCCAGCTGTTTCCGGCGCTGGATCCCCTGCTCAGCGACCTCGACCTGCTGGCCGACCTCAAGATCATCGACGCGCAGGCGCAGCTCACGGCCGATCGCGCACAAACCCGCCGCCTGAACTTCTGGCGCATCGGGCTTTCGGCGCTGGCGCTGCTGATCGTGCTGGTGGCCGGTCGCGCCGTGCTGCGCAACGTCTATCGCGGTATCGAGCAACTGGTGCGGATGACCGAAGGCATGCATAACGGCAATTACGACATCGAGCCCGGGTGGCCGGTGAAGGGCGAGTTGCGCGAGGTAGTGGACGGGTTCCTGTCGATGCGCGAGGAGGTCAAGCGCAAGAACACCGAAATCCACGACAACGAAGCGCGCGCGCAGGATGCCACCCGCGCCAAGAGCGCGTTCCTCGCCGCGATGAGCCACGAGATCCGCACCCCGATGATCGGCATCACCGGCATGCTGGAACTGCTCGAACACACGCCGTTGAACGCCGAGCAGCGGCGCAGCATCGCGATCGTGCAGAGTTCGGCGCAAAGCCTGTTGCAGATCATCGGCGACATCCTCGACTTCTCCAAGATCGAAGCCGGGCGGATGCAGCTGGACCACTACGACGTCGACCTGCGCCTGCTGGTCGACCACGTCGCCGGCAACTTCTCGGGCATCGCGTCGAGCAAGGGCCTGACCATGGAGGCGGCGCTGGATCCGGGCCTCGCGGCGGCGCACATCGCCGATCCGCTGCGGCTGCGGCAGATCCTTTCCAACCTCATTTCCAATGCGCTGAAGTTCACCCGCACCGGCGGCGTCACCGTGCGTGCGGAGCGCCTGGAAGTGCTCGCCGACGGCCGCGAAATGGTGGCGCTGCGCGTGCGCGACAGCGGCATCGGCATCAGCGACGCGCAGCGCGAATTGCTGTTCCAGCCGTTCCAGCAAGCCGACAGTGGCACCGCGCGCAAGTTCGGCGGCACCGGGCTGGGACTTGCCATCTGCCGGCAACTGGCGGAATTGATGGGCGGCAGGATCGAGCTCGCAAGCAAACCCGGCGCCGGCAGCACCTTCAGCCTGATCCTGCCGCTGGCCGTCGGCGATCACGAGAAAATCCGCCCCGAGCGTGCCGAGAATCTGGTGGAAGAATTCCCCAGCCGGCCGTTGCCGACAGTCGAAGACGCCCGTCGCGAAGGCAGCCTGGTGCTGGTGGTGGACGACCACTCGACCAACCGCGAAGTGCTGACGCGCCAGCTCGCGCGCGCCGGCTTCGCCTGCGAAACCGCGGCTGATGGCGAGGAAGCCCTGCAACGCTGGAAATCGGGTGACTACGCGTTGGTGTTGACCGACATCCACATGCCGCGGATGGACGGCTACCAGCTGACCGCGGCGATCCGCAAGGCCGAGCGCGCGCGCAACCTCGAACGCACCCCGGTAGTCGCGATCACCGCCAACGTCAGCAAGGGCGAACCCGAGCATTGCCTTGCGATGGGCATGGATGCCTTCCTTGGCAAGCCCATGCGCATCGCGCAATTGTCGGCGACGCTGCGGCGCTGGTTGCCGCACGTGGTGTTCCCGGCGCCCGGCGCCGTCGCGCAACAAGCCGAGCCAGAACCGAGTGATCTTGAACCGGACAACCTCGATCTGCAGGTTTCCGACAGTCTGGTGGCCGCCGCCGCGGCACCCATCGACCTGCAGACGCTGCGCGAAATCGCGGGTGACGACCAAACCCTCGCCAACAACCTGCTGAGCGATTTTCTCGCCGCCGCACGCAAGGACATGGCGGGCCTGCAGGC
>DASSRT010000361.1:0-7082 GCA_035701705.1 Rhodanobacteraceae bacterium | reverse complement strand
CCGATGCGGATGGTGCCGTATGGTGGCTGCTGGATGGCTGTTGCTGGAATGACACACTGCTCGCGGCACTTGACCACTGCTTGGATCGCATAACGTATTTTGGTCGTGCCGAATCCTTCACCCGCATCGATCGGTCTGCAGCCGATGCACCAGAACCGAACTGCACTCTGAATGAAGAAATTGACTCAGTGGGTACCGGTGCGGTGCCGGTGCTCGTACCTCGGCTTGATGCCAGCCGTGATCAAATTGAAGGGTTGACCATCAATCTCAGCCCAACTACGCCGCCAGGTGCGCAAGTGATGTATGCGCTCCGTCCATTACGACCTTCCGTCCAAGAAAGGCCAAACCGACTGCTTCGCCATAAAGGAACCAACCTTCTCCAGTTCGCGATCGGATGGAATGTGGCACCCAGGCGGCGAGTAATCGCGCGGCTCACTTCGCGTTTCCGCGGTACGGTCATCAGGGAATTGCTCCGCATCAAGACCGGCAATCCGAGTTCTACTTGGAGCAGTTCTGGCAAAGCGGTGCGGGAATCCATCAAATACATGACTGGAAAGGACGCGTCGGGTAAGCCATTGAACGAGCCACATCGACATGCCGAATTTCTGGCATGGTGCGAGGATGACCGCCCTACCCGGCTTGTTGTTTGGCGGGATGGGATCTCCTTCGATCAGGACGAGCAGGACGCCATCTTGCGCGCGACAAGAAAAGAATCCGCATGGGCAGGACACGGGCCCGATTCCTGGCGAGTAAAACTGATTCCACTTGACCGCACTGTCCCACCGCCTCCCGGATTCGACGGGAAACCTGCAAGTGCCTGGGAAACCATGACGCCCTACGTCCCTCCACGCCATCATCTGCGCAAAGGTAATGAGCGCCCACGAGAATCCCTAGAAGAACAGATCAAGCGCGAACTGGTGGCGCGCGAGTTCCCCCGCGCTGAAAATGTCAGCGTTTCCATTGGTGCGGCCACATGGGTTACAGTGCATATCCCTCGTTCCCAACGTCCAGCCCACTCTTCGATTGGCGATCGGCGCGGGTATCACATCACGCTTCGATTTGACAAACCGATTCATGGCCCCCTTCGATTGGGACACTCCAGCAGCTTTGGGCTTGGCTTGTTCGTTCCAGTCGAATGACGCACGTCGTCCAGCCCGATCGCCTCGGCAGCTTCTGGCGCCTGACTTTCGCTGAACCTGTGCAAAGCCCGCTTGCGCTCGGCTTCGCCTGCCACTTCGGGCTTGGCTTGTTCAAGCCGGTTTGAGCAACAACGCGCACACCGGCATTTTGGTTCACCGCACGCTCGGTGCTATCATTGCTATCACCTGATGCAATAAGCGGAATGAAGCCATGTCAAACCTGATCGTCCGCAACCTCGATGAAGCGCTGGTGCACAAGTTGAAGCAGCGCGCTGCGACGCACGCCCGCAGTGCCGAAGCGGAGCATCGGGCCATCCTCGAAGCGGCGCTTGCTCCTACCCGTCGCAAGAGCCTTGCTGCGGTGCTGGCACGCATGCCGAACGTGGGCCACGATGCGGATTTTGCACGCGTTCGTTCGGGCAAGCGTTCACCTCGTGTATTTGATTGACACCAATGTCATCAGCGAAGTCCGCAAGGCGCACAAGGCCGATGCGGGAGTCAGACGGTTTTTTGCCGACATCGCCGCCAGTCAGGCGCCGCTTTTTCTGTCGGTCATCACCATTGGCGAACTGCGTCGCGGCGTCGCGTTGATCCGCCATCGCGGCGATGCGTTGCAAGCGCGCCGCCTGGAGCGATGGCTGCAATCCATCCTCACCGATTTCGCCGCAAACATCCTCGATGTCGATGCCGACATCGCGCAACTCTGGGGCCGCTTGTGCGCGCCTCGCGCCGAAAACGCGCTCGACAAGCTGATTGCGGCTACCGCATTGATCCACGGCCTCACGGTCGTGACCCGCAACAGCAGACATTTCAGCACGACGGGTGTGCCGCTGTTGAACCCCTTTTCCGGCAACGCATAGCATTCTATCGATCAGCTGATGCGGCGCACCCGCCCGGTCGCGCCACACTACTTTCCAACTACGCCTCCAACGTCAAAGCCAAAATGGCCAAGCGCACGAAAAAATCGTCCAAGTCTCCGTCAGTATCGTCGAACACCAACGACACCGACATCTCGCCACGCGCGCTGCGGACTCTCGAAAAGGCCCTCGCCAATTTCGGCAAGGTACCGGGCGGCGCATCCCTGCTCGACAGCGGTCCCGGCGAAAGTCCTCTCGACCGCGCACAGACTTTGATCTACGACGCTTGGGAGATTCCCAATCCTGCCAAGAAGATCTCGTTGGCGAGACAGGCGCTGGCGATCTGTCCCGATTGCGCGGACGCATACGTACTGCTGGCGGAGTATCAAGCCCGCACTCTTGAGGCATCCATCGAACAGTTCCGGTTGGCGGTTGAAGCTGGTCAACGCGCATTGGGAGCCAAGACTTTTCAGGAAGATGTCGGGCACTTCTGGGGCCTTCTGGAAACCAGACCCTACATGCGCGCTCGCGTGGCTTTGGCAAGCGCGCATTGGGAGTTTGGCGAGCGCTCGGTTGCCATTGCCCACGCACAGGATCTGTTGCGCCTGAACCCGAACGACAACCAGGGCGTGCGCGCCGTGTTGATGACATGGCTGCTTTTGGCTGGCCACTTGAGTGATGGACGACAGTTGTGGAAGCGCTACGAGAATGACGGATCGGCGGCCTGGGCATGGTCGTTGGCGCTGATGAATTTCATCGAGCGCGGCGACGGTCCGGACGCCAACACCAGCCTTCAAGAGGCCATCACCAACAATCCGCACCTTGCACCACTGCTGCTCGGCCGCACAGCCCTGCCCGCGCATCCGCCAGATTTCATCGGCGTAGGCGATCGTGACGAGGCAATCGCCTACGCTTTTGACAACATGGACCTTTGGCAGCAAACCGACGGCGCGTTGCGCTGGCTGAGCCGTGCAGTACCGTCGCCCCACTGACCGAACTGTCTGGGCCTTCCAGACAACTACATCGGCAGCTTTCAGCGCCTGACCTTTCCCGAACCAGTAGCAGGCCCGCTGGCCCTCGGCTTCGCCTGCCCCTTCGGGCTGGGCCTGTTCAAGCCGGCGTGACGGGCAACGATGCCGGCGGGCGTCCTGATCGGCAGCCGTGACGATCGCCCGGAACGGCTTGCTGCGCTCGACGTGCACTCGGACAATAAATGCATGAAACCCGGACGCAACGATCTCTGCCCTTGCGGCAGCGGCAAAAAGTACAAGCACTGCTGCCTCAACAAGCAGGCCGCGCAATCGTCGCCAACGGAACTGACGTGGCGGAGGATCCGGCGAGAGATGGAAGGCCTGCCGGCACGCATGCTGAACTTCACCGCCGAGGTATACGGGCCCAACGCCATCGACGAGGCATGGTCGGAGTTCATGCTCTGGGACGAAAATGAGGTGTCGTTCGATCCGGACAGCCCGCATGTGCCGGTGTTCATGCCGTGGATGCTGCACTGCTGGTCGCCCGACCCGGAAGACACGGAAGTGGCCGATGCCGGCCTGCATGGAGTCACGCCGACGCAAGCATGGCTGGAACACAAGGAGCGCAGGCTCGCGCCGGTGGTGCAACAGTATCTGGAATGTTGCCTGGAACAGCCCTTCAGCTTTTACGAAGTCGAACGCTGCGAGCCGGGCCGGGGCATGACGCTGTGCGATCTGCTGACCGGCGAACGGCACGAGGTGTGCGAGCGTACTGCCTCGCAAGGTTTGCATGCACACGATGTGATCTTCGCGCAGTTGGCAAGCGCGGACGGCGTGACCCTGCTCGAAGCGACCTGTCCGGTTGCGCTTCCGACAGGCGACAAGGTGCCGATCATCGAACTGCGCAAAAGCATGCGCAAAGCTGGCGTGCGCCATGGCGCCAGTGCCCCGCGCATCGGCGCGGAGCAACTGCGGGAGTGGGAGCCCGAGTTGCGCGAGCTGTACCTGTCGCTGTCGGAGCGCGTGCTGTATCCAACGCTGCCGACCATGGTCACCGCCGACGGCGAAGCGATGGAATTCCACAAACTGACTTACAGCATCGATGTGCCGCAGCACGCGTTCGATGCACTCAAGCACCTCGACGTACGGGCCGATGACCCCGAGGCGCTGGACGCCGGCACCCAGCGTGACCCGGATGGCGCTGTCCGGCGTGCAACCATCGATATGGCGAGACCGGGCCAGGACCGGCAGGCCAGCAGCGTATCGCTGTGGGGCACCATCCAAATCGACGGCCACCGCCTGACTGCAGAAGTGAATTCGCGGGAGTGCGCCGAGCGGGTCAAGGACACCATCGCCGAAGTGCTCGGCGCGCATGCCACCTTCCGCGCGGACGAGGTGCAGACCGTCGAACAGGCTCTTGCAAAAGCGCGTGAACAACCGTCCCGCCCGTCACCGCAACCATCGGACGATCCGGAAATGCAGGCCATGCTTGCCGAGCACCTGGAAAGACATTACGCGGAGTGGCTGGATGCGCCATTGCCGGCGCTTGATGGATGCAGCCCGCGAGAAACGGCCACGAATCCCGATGGGCGTGAACAAGTGGCCGCCATGCTGCAGGAAGCAGAGGGGCACAACATCGGGTTGCCCGCGTCCGTGCGCAAGGCCATTTTCGATTCGGTCCGCTTGCAACTGAACTTGACCGACTGATAACTGCGTCAGCTCTCGCTTGCCATTCGGCGGGACGGCCTGTACAACCTTGATCCTGAAGGTTGCAGGCCGTTACCGGGGGGCAGCCGATGGAGCCGAAGCAGGGCGATCTGGAACTGCCCTTTCCCGAACTCGGCGGTGATCAGCCGCTGATTCCGGTGCGCATGCTCAACGAGCACGTGTACTGCCCGCGTTTGGCCTACCTTGAATGGGTGCAGGGCGAATGGGCCGATTCCGTGGATACCGTGGACGGCCGCCACAAGCACCGCCGCGTGGACAAACCATCCGGCGACTTGCCCGATGCGGACAAGGCCGCCGAAGAACACATCGAGATCCACGCGCGTTCGATCACGCTGTCGTCCAACAAGCTGGGCTTGATCGCCAAGCTCGACTTGATCGAAGGCGAAGGCGACGTCGTCACCCCGGTCGACTACAAGCGCGGCAAGCGGCCGCACATCGCCAGCGGCGTCTACGATCCCGAGCGCGTGCAACTGTGCGCGCAGGGACTGTTGCTGCGCGAACATGGCTATACCTGCGACGCGGGCGCCATCTACTACGTCGCCGGCAAGGAACGCGTGAATGTGCCGTTCGACGATGAACTACTCTCGCTGACGCGCAACGCCATCGCGGAGCTGCGCGCGATGGCCGCGGGCGGCACAATTCCGCCGCCGCTGGTGGACAGCCCCAAATGCCCACGCTGCTCGCTGGTGGCAATCTGCCTGCCCGACGAGGTGCAATTCCTGAAGCAGACGGAGTTGTCACCGCGCCCGCTGGCAGTGCCATTGCACGAAGCGTTGCCGCTGTACATCCAGCACTACAGCGCCAAGCTGGCAAAGAAAGGCGACACGCTTGAAGTCAGCGACAAGGATGGCCACATGCTGGCCACCGCGCGCATCCGCGAAGTCTCGCAGGTGGTGATTCAAGGCAACGTCTACATCACCACGCCGTGCCTGCAGGAGTTGATGCACCGCGACATCCCGGTCACCTGGCACAGTTTCGGCGGGTTCTTCTTCGGCCACACCCTCGGCAACGGCCACAAGAACGTGGAACTGCGCACCGCGCAATATCGTGCCAGTTTCGATGAACACGCCTGCCTGCGCATTGCCCGTGGACTGGTCGCCGCCAAGATCGCCAACAGCCGCACCCAACTGCGGCGCAACTGGAAGCCGGAGTCGAAACCAGAGCAAATCGTCAGTGACCTGAAGCGTATCCGTCAACAGGCCGAGCGCGCCCACAGCCTGGAAACCCTGCTCGGCATCGAAGGCAACGCTGCGGCCCTGTACTTCGGCCAGCTGCGCAACACCCTCAAACCCACGACGCCGGAAGACGAAGCGCTGTTGACGTTCGACTTCACCCGGCGCAATCGCCGGCCACCGACCGATCCGGTCAACGCGATGCTGTCATTCGCGTACACGATGCTGGCGCGAACATTCACCGTCACGCTGCAATCGGTTGGCTTCGATCCCTTCCGGGGCTTTTACCACCAGCCGCGCTACGGCCGTCCCGCACTCGCGCTGGACATGATGGAGCCCTTCCGGCCACTGCTCGCCGATTCGGTAGTGATGCTGGCGATCAACAACGGCGAGGTGCATCCCAGCGACTTCATAAGCGCTGCAGGCAGCGTCAACCTGACCCCGGATGGCCGCAAGCGATTCATCGCCGCATTCGAACGCCGCCTGTCCCAGGAAGTCACGCATCCGCTGTTCGGCTACCGTTTGAGTTACCGTCGCCTGCTGGAACTGCAAGCACGCTTGCTGGGACGATTCCTGTTGGGCGAGCTGGACGATTATCCAAACTTCACGACCCGATGAAATCCCGATTGGTGAGACGACCATGGACGAACATGTGTACCTGGTTACCTACGACATCCGCGACGACAAGCGCTGGCGGCGTGTATTCAAACTCATGAAAGGATTCGGCGAGTGGCTGCAACTGTCCGTGTTCCAGTGCCGCCTGAGCCGGCAGGGTCACGCCGAAATGATCCAGTTGCTGGACGGGGTCATCAACAGCCGCGTCGATGCCCTGCTGGTGATCGACCTTGGTCCCGCCGACAAGGTCAAACCGCGCGTCGTCAGCCTTGGCGACAAATTCAACCCGGTTGCTCGTGAACCCATCATCGTTTGAACCATGACAGTTCCGGAACTGCTGCCGTTGCGCGATACTCGCTGCCGTGACGCGAGCGGTGCGCTGGTGGCCGCAAACACGGTCAGCGCTCGCAATACAAAGCTCATTGACAATCCGAACGTTACACACGAAATTGCTGACGCGAGGTCAGCAAATGCTCGTTGGTTCACCTGGATTCGGCCACCCCTCGCACTGTCCACCCGAAACCATTGTGCAGCACGGGTTTTGGAGCTGGCTATTTCCGCGGCCAATTGGCCGCGGCCTCATTGAAGCAAGTCCTTCCA
>DASSRT010000360.1:0-6082 GCA_035701705.1 Rhodanobacteraceae bacterium | reverse complement strand
TACCTTGCATTCACCCACAAACACCTGGCCCTGGTCGTGCACGTGCAACACCCCGAACTGGTGGCGCCGCACGGCCGCGTCGAGATCGGCCACGGCCTGGTCGAACGGCTTGCCGGAGCTCACGGTGTAGTACATGCCGCTTTCGGGTTTCACGTTGTACCCCTCGCCGGCGTCATTTTGGAAAAGCACTTCCCGGCTGCAGGCCGAGCTTCTTCAGGATGCGCGCCAACGGGCAGAAACCCGTGAACGATGCCTGCAGCAGGTTCAAGCCGACGAACAGCGCCAGCAGCAGCCACCATGGCGAGAAGTAGTACGCCAGCGCCAAACTGACGATCACCATGCTTCCGGCGAAACGCATCACCATCCGGTCGATGTTCATGTCTTTGTCTCCGTGGATTCAGGATTGCGGCTGCGTGCCGGCGCGACGCTTCGTGCGCCACGGCAACATGCGCCGCAGGGTGTTGTCCCGCATGAAGTAGTGGTGGAACAGCGCGGCGGTCGCGTGCAGCCCCACGAGGTAATATCCGATGGTTCCGATGGTTTCGTGGATCTCTTCCAGGTTATCTGCCAGTGCCTTGTCCGGCCCGATCAACGCCGGCAATTGCAATCCGAAGAACGGGACAGGCTTGCCGTCGGCGCTCAAGGCGAGCCATCCCAGCAACGGCATGGTGATCAGGAAGACGTACAGCGCCACATACATCGCCGTCGCCAGCCATCGCTGCCAAGTCGGCGGCAGCGGTACGACGGGCGGCGCGCGGAACACCAGGCGGAGCACAAGCCGCAGGCCGACCAGGCCGAATACCGTCAGGCCCAGCATGAAGTGCCAGGCCTTCATCGCCTCGCGCGGATCGCTGCCCTTGGGAAAGATGCCGCGCAGTTCGATCAGCGCATACACCGCAACCAGCAGCGCCAACGTCAGCCAGTGTGCGCCGATGGACAGTGAGTTGTAACGATCGTTGGTTCGAATTGAGATCATGTCCGTCTCCATGCTGCAAGGGGCGTGACCCCCCGGTGGGCGTATTCAGGCCACGTGCTTCCCGGGTTTCAGCCGCGCGATGCCGAAGGCCTCGAGGATGTACTTTTCGTAGACGGGGTCCGACTTGCCCTTGCGCATCTTGCGCATGAAGTATTTTTCGAAGGCCACCTTGGCCAGATGCACCCATTTGCCGGTCATCGCCCTGGTCACGTTGCGCGGCGGAATCTGCGGCAGCGCGATGAAGGCGAAGCCCTTGTCGCCCATGTCGGCAAGGCACAGGGCATTCCACGTCGCCGTCGATTTCGCGGGTTTGCCGGCCAGCTCGTCGCGCAGGTTTTCCGCGATCGCGGTCACCATCGATTCGATCATCAGTCCGGTCTTGGGCACGCCCGTCGGCACCGGCGTCGCTTCCACCGGCGGGATCGCCACGCACACGCCCGCCGAGAAAATCTCGGGGTACTTCGTGTTGCGCTGGTGTTCGTCGATGAAGACAAAACCGCCGGGATTCACCAACCCGTCGATGCCCTGTACTGCATCGACGCCGGCGAAGGCGGGAATCAGCATCGAGTAGGCGAACGGCAACTCGTGCGTCCGCACGACCTTTCCGTCGCGGTCGAGTTCCTCCAGGTGCACCTTGCCGTCCTCGACTTTCGTCACGCGGCTGTTCGTGATCCACTTGATGTGGCGCTGGCGCATTTCCGACTCCAGCAGGCCTTGCGAATCACCGATGCCGCCCAGTCCCATGTGCCCGATGTACGGCTCCGGCGTCACGAAGGTCATCGGCACGCGGTCGCGCAGTTTGCGCCGGCGCAGATCGGTGTCAAGGATCATCGCGAATTCGTAGGCCGGGCCGAAGCAGCTCGCACCCTGCATCGCGCCCACCACCACCGGGCCGGGGTTGTCGAGGAACTTCTGGTAGGCGTGCCATGCCCGCTCGGCGTGCGGCCCGGTGCACACCGACTGTGTGAAGCCGTCCGGGCCGCTGCCTGGCACCCGCTCGAACGCCAGCCGTGGACCGGTCGTGATCACCAGATAGTCGTAATCGATGCTGCTGCCGTCGACGAGGTCGACACGTTTCGCCTCCGGCACCACTTTTTTGGCGGCGGTCGGCACGAAGTGCATGCCTTGGCTCTCGACCGGGCGGGTGACGTCCAGGCGGATATCCCCGGGTTTGCGCCAACCCACCGCCACCCACGGATTGGAAGGCGTGAAGTTGAAGACCGGGCCGTCGCCGACCACCGTGATCGAATGCTGAATGCCCAGCTGCGACCTGATTTCGTAGGCTGCGCTCATGCCACCCAGTCCTGCACCGAGTATGACGATTTTGGCCACGGCCGAATCCTCTGTTGAGCCTCGTTTTCAACCTACGCCCCGGGCTGCGGGGCAGGTTGATCCTCGTCAACCAAGCCATACATTATGTTAAACTAATTTAGAGTTAACTTATATTAGAGCATGTATAATGTCAACCACTGACGCCGGCCGGACCGCGCAGGCAGAGGAATCAACCATGGCCACCCCTTCCCTTCCCCGCCTGGATGAGATGCAGGCACGCGCAGACGAGGCCTCGCGCCTATTGCGGGCACTGGCCAACGAACAACGGCTGCGCATTCTGTGCCTGCTGGTCGGCAGCGAACTCAGCGTCGGTCAGATCAACGACCGCCTGCCCGAATTGAGTCAATCGGCCTTGTCGCAGCACCTGGCCCGGCTGCGCGACGAGGGCCTGGTGTCCACTCGCCGCGAGGCGCAGAGCGTGTGGTACTCACTGCCAGACGGCCCGGCGCAGGCAATCATCGCCACCCTGCATGGCATCTATTGCGCGCCGCGCAAATCCGTGCGCCGCGTCCAGCGCGGACGCTGAATGCATGCGAGGCCCATCCGGTCACACCCAGCCCCGCAGTCTAGCGGCCAGCCAGGGGGCGCTGGCTGTGACCAGCAGCACCACCGGCCATAGGTTGCCTTGCTTGAACAGATAGGCGTCCAACTGCTGCCGTATATCCTCGCCCTGGGTCGCGCCCAGCAACAGGTCGAAAGCGACGGTCGAGACGAACCAGCCCAGACCGATGGCGATCCACTCCGAAGTACGTTTCGCGTCCAGCCAAGGCACGCTGACCCAGGCGACCAGCAGCACGAGCAACACGAGGATCACGCCGCTTGCCGTCAAACCTCGCACCTTGCCCCACCGCGGAATCAGCACGAGCTCGCGCAACGCCGCATTGGAAAAAGCCAAACCCAGGATGAAAATCCAGACGGCGGCGGCTTTCAAGATGAGCCACGACATCACGGGTTGCTCCTCATATGCTGCGTGCGTAGTGCGGCTGCGGTGTTGACGCATCGTCCTTCATGTACGCATCGAAGCACACCGCCACGTTCCGGAGCAGCAACCGGCCGCGGGCAGTCACGCGCAATACCCGCGCGTCGATTTCCACGAGTCCGTCGGCTTCAAGTTGCCGCAGGCGTTTCAGATCGGCGGCGAAATAGTCTGCAAACACGATCCCACAGCCCTCACCGAATGCCCGCATCTCCAGCCTGCCATGGCACATCAATTCGTTGATCGCGGCGCGCCGGATGACGTCGTCGGCATCGAGCACAATGCCGCGTGCCACCGGCAGGTGGTCGTTGTCGAGCGCCATGTAGTAGCCGGGCAAGTCGCGTGCATTCTGGCTGTAGCTGTTGCCGATGCGGCCGATCGCGCTGACACCCAACCCGACGATATCGCACTCGCCGTGCGTGGAATAACCCTGGAAATTGCGCTGCAAGGTACCGGAGCGCTGCGCCTGCACCAGCTCGTCGTCGGGGCGCGCGAAATGGTCCATGCCGATGTAGACGTAACCGGCGGCCGACAGGCGTTCAAGCGCACTCCCGAAAAGGGCCAACCGGATGGTCGCATCGGGCAGATCGACCGCATCGATCTGCCGTTGCGCCTTGAACAGGTGCGGCAGGTGCGCGTAGCCGTACACCGCCACGCGATCCGGCGCCAACGCAATCACTTCGTCGAGGGTGCGGTCGAAGCCGGCCATCGTCTGGCACGGCAGTCCGTAGATGAGGTCCACGTTGGTCGAGGCAAAACCTGCATCACGCGCGGCCTCCAGAACTTCGCGCGTCGAAGCGATGCTCTGGATGCGGTTGACGGCCCGCTGGACCACCGGGTCGAAATCCTGAACCCCCACCGAGATGCGGTTGAACCCGAGTTCGCCCAAACCGCGAACATAATTGCCGTCGGCGAAGCGCGGATCGATCTCGATACCGTATTCGCGGTCATGGGCTGGGCTGAAATGGAAATGCGCGGCCAGCCAGTCCATCAGCTCGGTCATGCGCGGCAGGTCGAGAAAATTGGGCGTGCCGCCGCCAAGGTGCAACTGGCGCACCGAACGGTCGCCATCGATCAGCGGCGCCAGCAGTTCGATCTCGTGGTACAGGTATTCGAGGTAGCGGTCCGCCTTTCCGATATCGCGCGTGATTACCCGATTGCAGCCGCAATAGAAGCACGGGCTCATGCAGAACGGCACGTGCACGTACAGCGACAACGGACGCGGGATGGGTTCTTCGTTGGAACGCCGTATCGCATCGCGCAATGCCGGCTCGCCGAAGTCGGCACGGAACTGTGGGGCCGTCGGATAGCTCGTATAACGCGGTGTGGCCACGTCGTAACGCGCCATCAGCGCCGCATCGAAGTCGACAGTGCAAGAGACCGAATTCATGGCACCAGTTTGCGCGCTGGCGTGGAAAAACAATTGACCGGTGTCAACCTCGCCCGCGCGAACTCGCCGCGGCCGACGACCCTTGATCAATAATCATTGGCAACTGCTGCCCAGTCACGTTCGTCGTCCGCATGCACCTCGAGCCACATGGCGTTGAGGATGCTGAAACTGCATGCGAAACCGACGCCGAGCAGCCATGCGAAATACCACATAGTGCGACCTCCCGATTCAATCGGATTCAATATCTCCCAACCTGCCCTGTATCCACAGGCCAGAACTTCAGCCCCTCCGGGCCCAGGCGGACAAGGCGGGTCAGCAGGACGGCACCTGCCACAAACAGAATGGCGATGCCTGCACACGCAATGGCGCCGATGATCACGTCCGGGCGGCTGGCGTGCATCTCCGTCACGGGCAGCACACCGTCGATGACCCACGGACCACGCCCAACTTCGCTCACGACCCAGCCCAGCGCACCCGCGACCCACGGTACCGGCAAGCTCCATACCGCCATGCGCAGGAACCAGCCCCTGCCCAGCTTGCGCCTTGACGCCAGCCAGAACGCGCAACCGAACAGTGCGATGCTGTACACGCCCAACAGTGCCATGACCCGGAAGCTCCAAAACAGGAGCGGCACGTTCGGAATCGTGTCCCGCGCCGCGGCGGCCATCAGTGCTTCGCTCGCATGCGCCGGCCGCGCGGTGTGCCGCAGCAACAACAATCCGTAGCCAAGGTTGGGAGTGTCTTCGAGATCGAAGACGAGGTTGCCCGCACCACCTGGGTCGGCCCATGGCGTATCCAGCACGGTGAATGCCGCAACGCCATCGTGAATGCGCGCCGCATTCACCGCCTCGAGATCGTCCAGACCCGGGACCGCCTTTCTCCATGAGTGGGTGGCACCCAGCCCCAGCGCCCACGGCAGGTCCACGGCGACATGCGTCGTGCGGTTGCCGCTATCGGGAAGCCCGAAGATCGTGAACGGCGCTGGTGCGGTTTGGGTATGCCATTCCGCCGCAATTGCGGCGATCCGCATTTGCTGGCCGGACGACTCTGCATAGCCACGATGGTCGCCAAGAACCGCCAGTGAGAGCGCAGCCGCCAACCCGAAGCTCGCAGCCACGGTCAGCGAACGGCGCGCGATCTGCATGTTGCGACTGCGCAACAGGTACCAGGCCGAAACCGAAACGACGAAGGTCGCAGCAGTCAGATAGCACGCGCCGGCCAAGTGCACGAATCTTGATTGCGCGGCGGAGTTCAGCAGCACCGCCGGCACATCATAAATCCAGGCTTGCAGGCTGCCGGCGTCGAGATCCAGGCCTGCTGGGTCATCCAACAAACCGAATCCGATCGCGACCTTCAACACCGCGAAGCCGAACAACGGCACCCATAACCAGGTAACAAGCAGATGCCG
>DASSRT010000359.1:0-14703 GCA_035701705.1 Rhodanobacteraceae bacterium | reverse complement strand
GTGGCGCTTGACCGCCGCAGCGCGCTTGCGCTTACGTTCCTGGGTCGGCTTCTCGTAAAATTCGCGCTTGCGGGTTTCGGCGAGCACACCGGCCTTCTCGCAGGTACGCTTGAAACGGCGCAGGGCGATTTCGAAGGGTTCGTTCTCGCGGACTTTGACGCTGGGCATGGACGCTCCACTTGGTAAACTGACCCGCTGGCTCGCGGGTGAGCCGTGAATTATAGCGTGACTTCCATGACCGATTCAAAGGGGCCCGATTCAAAAGGGCCAGTGAGCGGCCCGGTGCTGGGCATCGAAAGTTCCTGCGACGAGACCGGGGTTGCGGTCTACCAGCCGGGACGCGGCCTGCTCGCGCACGCCCTGTATTCGCAAATTCCGCTGCACGCCGAATACGGCGGGGTGGTCCCGGAATTGGCCAGCCGCGACCACGTGCGCAAGCTGCTTCCCCTTTTGCGCCAGACACTTGCAAACGCCGATCTCAAGGTCACGGATCTCGCCGCAGTCGCCTACACGGCCGGCCCGGGCCTGATCGGGGCGCTGCTGGTGGGCGCCTCGGTGGCGCGTTCGCTGGCGTGGGCGCTGGAGCTTCCGGCGATCGGCGTCCACCACATGGAGGGCCACCTGCTGGCGCCATTGCTGGAAGATCAGGCCCCCGGCACGGCGCCGCTGGCGCCGCCGTTCGTGGCCCTGCTGGTGTCGGGCGGACATTCGCTGCTGGTCGGTGTCGATGCGATCGGCAGCTACCGGGTCCTCGGCGATACCCTCGACGATGCCGCCGGCGAGGCCTTCGACAAGACCGCCAAGCTGATGGGCCTGCCCTACCCGGGCGGCCCGGCGCTGGCCAAGCTGGCCGAGCACGGCAACCCGTTCGCATTCAAGTTCGCCCGTCCGATGACCGACCGCCCCGGCCTCGACATGAGTTTTTCGGGCCTGAAAACCCAGGTGTTGCTGGCCTGGCGCGGCAGTAACCAGTCCAACGCCACGCGCGCCGACGTGGCACGCGGCTTCGAGGAAGCGATCGTCGAGACGCTGACGATCAAGTGCCGCCGCGCCCTCGCCGCGACCGGCTACACGCGGCTGGTGGTCTCCGGCGGCGTCGGCGCCAACCAGCGGCTGCGCGCGCAGCTGGCCGAGGCCGGCGAAAAGGAAGGCTTCCAGACGTATTTCCCGCGCCTGCAGTTCTGCACCGACAACGGCGCGATGATCGCGCTGGCCGGCTCCATCCGGCTGGCGGCAGGACAAACCAGCGGCCCCGAAATCCAGGTCATGCCGCGCTGGGATCTGGAATCGCTGCCCGAGGTGGCGTAATGGACGTGGTGTTCATCGAAGGCTTGTCCATCGAGACCGTCATCGGCATCTACGACTGGGAGCGCAGGATCCGCCAACCGGTCGTGCTGGACATCGAGATGGGTTTCGACAACACCCGGCCCGCGGCCAGCGACGCGATCGGCGACACGCTCGACTACAAGGCGATTTCCAAGCGCCTGATCGGCTTCGTCGAGGCCGCCAGTTTCCAACTGGTGGAAACCCTGGCCGAACGCTGCGCCGCGATCCTCCGCGAGGAATTCGGCGTCGCGTGGGTGCGCCTGAAACTGTCCAAGCCCGGCGCGGTGCGCGGCGCGAAGGCGGTCGGCGTCGTCGTGGAACGTGGCGCGAAGACTTAGCCACATGCCGCGCGTGTACCTCAGCCTCGGTTCCAACGTCGATCCGGAACGTCATCTGCGCGACGCCGTGCAGGCGTTGCGCGAACGCTTCGGGAAGGTCGACGTCTCGCCCCCCTACCGCAGCGCCGCGGTCGGTTTTGACGGCGCGGCCTTCCTCAATGGCGCGGCCGCCTTCGATTGCGACCTCGACCGCATCGCGTTGCAAGCGTGGCTGCGCGCACTGGAAGACGCCAGTGGCCGCGACCGCAGCCTGCCGCGCTATGCCGACCGCACGCTCGATCTGGATATCGCCTTGTGGTGCGACGGCGACGCCTGCAGCAGCGACCTCTCGCGCGAGGAATTCGAGCGCGCACATGTCCTGGCACCGCTGGCCGACATAGCGCCGGCCCTGCGCGAACCCTTTACCGGAACAACGCTGCGGGAACGCTGGCGGCAGCTCGCGCCGACACTGCCGAAGCTGGAACGCATGTAGGAGCGGCCCAAGGCCGCGACTCGCAGGCCTTGCGAGTGTCGCGCGCATGGCGTGCTTCTACGACGACCGCACTACAACCCTGCTTCGCGCGCATCCTGCGCGCGGTCGCGCTCGACGCGTTGTGCTGGAACCTCGGTACTGCGCGGTGCCGGGATGAATTCGACCTCGCGCGAAAACATCGCGATCGCGGTACGCGCGACCTGGCGCGTGTCGTACCACGCATAGGCACCGACGCCGAGCGCGCCGGCCACCGGCACCATGCGCGCCAACGAGCTGCCGAGGGCGCGTTCGGACAACTTGATGCCGATGCGTTCGGCGACGCGGCGGATCGCGCTGGTCGTCGCAGCCTGCACGATCACGCGCTGGCCGGCACGCACAACCAGGTCGCGCACGGCCTGCGACGCGGCGTGCCGGAACAGGCAATACAGCATCTGTTCGCGACTCATGGCCGCATGCTGGCCACAGGCGGCGGCGATGTCGGACACCATCTTCGCCTGGATCTTCCAGATCGCGACCAATTCGGGCAGCACCGTCAACCAACCCAGCGGGCCGGGCGGCAACGCCAGCGACGAGGACGCGAGGAAGGCCTTGCGCCGCGCCGCGGCGGCGATCGCTTCGGCGCGCGCGCGCGGATGCTCGCTCGGCAATTCGTGGCTGGCAGGAATGTCGGACAGGAAATCGAGGATCTGTTGCGCGATCCGGTGCGACGGTGCATCGGCTGCGGCGGGGAGCGAACGCGTCATGGCGGGCCTCGATTCGCGGTGACGGCCTTCAACATGGCGGCGCCGCGGCGGGCGCGCAAGCCTCGTCCGACGACCCTTCAGCCAACACTCACACGCAAAGATGCCGGCCGCCGTCGACGCGCAACGTCTGGCCCGTCACGTAGCTGGCATCGCGCAGCAGCCACAGCACCGTGCCGGCGATGTCCTCCGGCGCGCCCTTGCGACCCAGCGGGATGTGTTCCAGCGCGAGCGCGCGTGCGGCCTCGTCCTTGCCGGACTCCGGCCACAGGATCACCCCCGGCGCCACCGCGTTTACCCGCACCTCCGGCGCAAGCGCCTGTGCCAGCGCCGCCGTTGCCATCCGCAAGGCGGCCTTGCTCATGCCGTAGGCAAGGTATCCCGGCAGCGGCCGCTCGGCGTAGATGTCGGTGATGTTGACGATGCTGCCGCGTGCGGCTTTCAGGTGTGGCGCGGCGGCTTGCGCGAGGAACACCGGCGCGCGCGCATTGGCGGCGAACAAGTCATCCCATTGCTGCGGCGTGAGCGTGTCGAGCGGCGTCAGGTAAAACGCGGAGGCGTTGTTGACCAGCGCATCGAGCCGGCCGAAGCGTGCGATCGTTGCAGCGATCAGTCCGGGCAGCGATTCGACTTCCGCAAGCTCGGCTTCAAGCGCCAGCGTGGAATGCGGCCGCGCGGATTCGAGTTCCGCGATCAGCGCATCGAGTTCCGCGCGCGAATGGCGGCAATGCAGCGCGACGTCGTAGCCGGCGGCGTGCAGCACGCGCGCGATCACCGCACCGATGCGGCGGGCGGCCCCGGTGACGAAGGCGACAGGACGGTCTTCTGCGGTCACGCTGCCTTGCTCCCGGTATGCTGCACGCCTTCCAGCCTGCCTCAATTTCCCGGAAAGCGCCAGTTTGGATGCCGCCCTGCCCGCACCCTCGCCCGACGAAGCCGCGCATTCCGCGCGGCTCGCCGATGCCATCCGCGGCGAGATCGCGGCGAGTGGTCCGATCCCGTTCGCGCGTTACATGGAGCGCTGCCTGTACGCACCGGGGCTCGGCTATTACAGCGCCGGACGCCTGAAGTTCGGCAAGGATGGCGACTTCGTCACCGCGCCGGAGCTCGGCGAGTTGTTCGCACGCTGCACGGCCCGCGCGCTGGCGCCCGCGCTCAAGGCCTGCGGCGCGGAGGCCGCGTGGTTCGAACTCGGCGGCGGCAGCGGTGCGTTCGCCCGCGACTGCCTGCTGGAACTGCAGGCCCTCGACGCGCTGCCCGCGCATTACTGGTTGCTGGAACCCTCCGCCGACCTGCGCCAGCGCCAGCGTGAATGCCTGCAACACTCGCTGCCGCCGGAATTGTTTGCCCGCTGCGCGTGGCTGGACCGCCCGCCGCAACATGCCTGGTCCGGGGTGCTGTTCGCCAACGAAGTGCTGGACGCGCTGCCGGTGACGCGCTTCACGCTGCGCGACGGCGAGGTGTTCGAGGAGCACGTCGGCTTGAGCGGCAACGGCGCCTTCGTGCGCCAGGACCGGCCCACCGATCCGCTGGTCGCGGGCGCGGTGCGGCACCTGCAACGGCGGCTCGGGCGCGACTTCGAAGATGGCTACCGCTCGGAAGTGTTGCCGCAACTGCCGTGGTGGCTGGAAGCGATTGCCGGTGAGCAGCAACGCGGTGCCGCGCTGTTCGTCGACTACGGCTACGTGCGTCGCGAGTTCTACCTGCCCGAACGCCGCGACGGCACCTTGTTGTGCCACTACCGCCACCGCGCCCACGGCGATCCGTTCGTGTTGCCGGGACTGCAGGACATCACCGCCTCGGTCGATTTCACCGCGCTGGCTGAAGCCGGCGTCGGCGCCGGCTTCGAACTGGTGAGCCATGCGTACCAGTCAGAATTCCTGATCGCCGCCGGACTGGACGCCGTGTTCGCCGCCGCGTATGACCGGTCCGACGATGAAGCCGCGCGCTACGCGCTGGCGCAACAGGTGAAGCACCTGACCCTGCCCGGCGAAATGGGCGAACGCTTCCAGGCCATGCTGCTGGCGCGTGGCCTCGACATCGACGACATCTTCGCGCCGATGCTCGCGATCGACCGCAGCGAACGCCTGTAGCCGGCCGGCGCGCTGAAAGCTTCCTGAAAGGTGACGGGTGCATGCTTGGGCCTGTTGACGCCATGCCGCGTGGTCGCGCCGTTGGCCGTTCGCTCGCAGGGCGAGGAAGAGTGAGGAAGATGTATGTCGATACATCGACGAGCGATGACAAAACCATGCGGGCAAACGGCCCCGGCCCGGCGGGTTGCTCCGCAGCGCTCGCCATACGGCGGCGCGCGCCTTGACCATGGAACCACCATGGCGCTGCGGCGCGCGTCTTGTCTGGCGAGCGCTGCGGAAGCAACGCGGCTCACGCGGCATGGCGTCAACAGGCCCCGATGCACCCGGCCCTGATCCAGCATGCCGATTTCCTGCTGCGCGGCGGACGCGCCGGCGTGCTGCTGGTGCACGGCCTCGCCGGCACGCCGGCGGACCTGCGCTTCGTCGGCAAGGGCCTCAATCGCGCCGGCTTCACGGTGTACGGCCTGCAGCTGGCCGGCCACGGCGGCAGCCCCGCCGACCTCGTCAAGACCGGCTGGCGCGACTGGATGCAGAGCGTGCGCGAAGGCGCGGGCCGCTTGCGCCGCGAGGTCGACCACGTGTTCGTCGCCGGCCTGTCGATGGGCGCCGTGCTGGCCTTGCGCCTGGCGATGGAACGCCCGCAGTGGGTGGATGGCCTCGGCCTGTACGGCAGCACCTTCATGCTCGATGGCTGGAGCGTGCCGCGCAGTGCGCGGCGGTCGCTGGCCCTGCCCTTGCTGTGCGGCCTGGGCCTGTTCCGCCAGCGCGCGTGGACCGGCAGTTTTCCATACGGCATCAAGGACGAACGCGTGCGTCGGCAGATCGTCGGCACGCCACAGGACGGCCACCCGGTCGCCGGTTTCACCACGCCGTGGCAGGCGCTGGGTGAATTCCACAAGCTGGCGCGCAAGGTGCGTCCGCATCTCGCCGACGTGCGCACGCCCTGCCTGATCATGCACGCTGCGGACGACGACATCGCCAGCGTACGCAATGCGCGCCTGATCGAGCGGCGCGTCACCGGCCCCACCGAAACCGTGTTGTTGAACGACAGCTACCACCTGATCACGGAAGACTGCGAACGCGACAAGGTGATCGCCCGTTCCGCGGATTTCTTCACGCGGGTGCTGGCCGCGATGCCCTTGCGAACAGCCGTTCCGCGCAGCGGTGCGGCGATCCCCGCCGTGTGAGCACCGGCGGCGTTACGCCAACGTCAGCACCGCGATCGCCACCAGCGCCAGCGCCAACGCGGCCAGGTTGATGCGGCCCAGGCGTTCGCGGAACGCCAGCATGCCGACGACCGCACCCAGGGCCACGACGCCGAGATTCACGCCGGCGAACACCAGCGCCGGATCGTGCGGCAGCGCGCGGTGCGCACGCAGGTAGAACAGGATGTTGCCGAAGTTGCACAGGCCCAGTACCACGCCGCCGGCGCATCCCCGCCAACTCCAGCGTGTACGCCGCGCCAGCGCGATCACGCAGGCCACCAGCAGCGCCAGCGCGAACACGATCGCCAGCGCGCTGCCGAGCGGTACGCCGCTCGCGGCCACGCGCTTGAACAGGATGTCGATGATGCCGAAGCCCGCGAACACCACCAGCGGCCACAGCCATGCCTTGCCGCCTGCAGCGACGCGCGCCGTGGCACCACCGCGCCAGACCATGCCTGCCATCGCCAGCAGTCCCAGTGCGCAACCGGCGAGTTTCAGCAAGGTCAACGATTCGCCGAACAGCGTGAAGGCCGCGACCAGTGACAACACCAGCGAGAGCCGTTGCGCCGCGTCCGAACGCACGATCCCGGCGCTTCGCACCGAAGCTGCCAGCGCCAGGAAGATTGTCGGCAGCAGGATGCCGAGTAGTACCAACGCCAGCCACGGCACCCGCGCGTGCGACAACGGCGTCCATTCGGGCCGCAAGGCCAACAGCGTCGCGCCGGCTGCAACGACGTAGTTCCACGCCACGGCCTGATCGACGTCGATGCGGAAGCGCCGCGCCAGCTTCAGCAACACGGATACCGCGACACTGCATACCACGCTGGCCAGTACGTACAGCATCGCCCGGATCCGCCGACAAAACGCGCAAGCCTACACCGGCGCCGCGTTGCCCGCGCGACGGTCGCCACGAACGCGAACGCTCAGGCCGCGTTGCGCGCCGCCCCGGCCGGAAACGAACGTTCCAGCCAGTCCGGCACCGGGATGCCCTTGCCGTGCAGGAAGGCCGGGTTGAACAGCTTCTTCGCATAGCGCGTGCCGGCGTCGGCCAGCACGGTGACGATGACGTGACCCGGGCCTAGCTCGCGCGCGAGCCGCACGGCACCGGCGACGTTCACGCCGGACGATCCGCCAAGGCACAGGCCCTCGGTGCGCAACAGGCCATGCAACAGCGGTACCGACTCGGTATCGGGAATGCTGAAGGCGGTGTCGACTTGCGCCTGTTCGAAATTCGCGGTGACACGGCTGGAACCGATACCTTCGCTGATCGATGCACCCTCGGCCTTCAACTCGCCGCGCTGGATGAAGTTCGCGAGTGCGGAGCCGGCCGGATCGGCCAACGCAACGCGCACCGCCGGCTTGCGCGCCTTCAGGCCATCGGCGACGCCCGCCAGCGTGCCACCGGTACCGACCGCGCAGACGAAGCCATCGATCGCGCCGTCGGTGTCGTTCCAGATTTCCGCCGCGGTGGTGGCGGCGTGGAAATCGCGATTGGCGGTGTTGTCGAACTGGTTGGCAAACCACGCACTGCCCGGTGCGCGCGCGTTCCATTCTTCGGCGAGCGCGCGCGCGGTGTGCACGTAGTGCTTGGGATCGGCAAACTTCGCCGCCGGCACCAGCCGCACCTCGGCGCCGGTCAGGCGCAGCGCGTCGATCTTCTCGACACTCTGCGTATCGGGCATCACGATCACGCTGAGATAGCCGCGGCTGGCGCCGAGCAAGGCAAGGCCGATGCCGGTATTGCCGGCGGTGCCTTCGACGATGGTGCCGCCGGGCCGCAACAGGCCGCGCCGCTCGGCATCGAGCAACAAACCGAGCGCAGTGCGATCCTTGATCGAACCGCCCGGATTCAGCCACTCGGCCTTGCCGAGGATTTCGCAACCGGTCGCGTCGGACACACGCCGCAGGCGAACCAGCGGCGTGTGTCCCACGGTGGCGGCGAAGTCGGCGCGCGCCTTGCTCATGCCGCCTTGGCCTTGTCGGTCTTGGCGTCGGCCTTGGCGAAGCGCAGGTATGGCGTCAGCTTGCGCAGTTCGCCGAAGCGGGCTTCGGCATCGGCGTCCGAGAGCTTCGGCGACACCACCACGTCATCGCCCGGATTCCATTCCACCGGCGTCGCCACCGGCAGGCGGTCGGTCAACTGCAAGGCATCGAGCGTGCGCAGGATCTCCGTGACGCTGCGGCCGACGCTCGGCGGGTAGGTGAGCGTGGTGCGCACGACGCGGTTCGGATCGATGAAGAACACCGAACGCACCGTGACCTTGGGATCGGCCTTCGGGTGGAACATGCCGTACAGCTTGGCCACTTCGAGATCCGGATCGGCCAGGATCGGGTAGTTCAATTCGGCGCCGCCGACCTGGGCGATGTCCTGCGCCCAGCGCTGGTGGTCCTCCACCGGATCGACCGCCAGCCCGAGCAGGCGGGTGTCGCGTGCATCGAAGTCGGCCTTGCGCCGCGCGAACGCGCCCAGCTCGGTGGTGCAGATCGGCGTGAAATCCTTCGGGTGCGAAAACAGCACGACCCAGTGGTCGCGGGCGTAGGCCGCGAAGTGCAGCGAACCTTGGGTGGAATCGAGGGTGAAGTCGGGGGCGGTTTCGCCCAGTTGCAGGCTCATGGTGGTTTCCTTTGCGTGTGTGAAATTCGAAGGTTGGAGGGGTGAATCGTTTTCAAGCCGCGGCGGTGGTGAGGTGGGTCAGTTCGCCACGACATCGTGCGGATTGCGCGGCACCCGCGGCCCGTGCGGCGACTTCGCCGATGATCACCAGCGCTGGCGGCCGCACCCGCTGAGCGTGTGCAAGCGCGGCAAGTTCGGCGAGCGTGGTGGCGAGCACGCGCTGGTTCGGCAGGGAGCCGTTCTCGACCACCACGCACGGCGTGCTGCCGGCGCGGCCATGGCGGATGAGGTTCTGCGCGAGCGTCGGCAACTCGCCCGCGCCCATGTAGAGCGCCAGCGTCTGGCTGCCGGCCGCCAGCGCGCGCAGTTCGGCGTCGCTGTCGCCGCGCGCCGCCAGCAAGCTCACGCCATGCGCGACGCGTCGATCGGTCAGCGCGATGCCGGCCGCCGCAGCGCAAGCGAGCGCGGCGGTGATGCCGGGAACCACGGCGTGCGGGATCGCGTTCGCGCGCAGGAATTCCAGCTCTTCACCGCCGCGCCCGAACACCAGCGGATCGCCGCCCTGCAGGCGCACGACCCGATGCCCGGCGCGGGCGTGCGTCAACAACAAGCCGTGGATGCGCGCTTGCGTCGCATCGTGATCCTCGCCAACGCGCTTGCCGACGTCGATGCGCCGGGCATCGCGACGGGCAAGTTCGAGGATGCCGGGTCCGACCAGACGATCGTGCACGATCACGTCGGCGTCCTGCAACGCGCGCAGCGCCTTCAGGGTCAGCAAGCCGGGATCGCCGGGACCTGCGCCAACCAGGGTGACGAAACCCTGACGCAGGGCGCCCGCACCCGACGCCAGTGCGGCATCGAACGCCGCGCGCGCGGCCTCGCCATCGCCACTTTGAAGCAGGCGCGGCAAGTCGCCGTCCAGCAGGCGCTCGAAGAAGCGCCGACGCTTGCCCGCTTGCGGGAAGCGCCAGCGAATGCGCGCACGTTCGCGCGCCAACAGCCCAGCCAAGGCACCCAGTGATTCGTCCAGTTCCGCTTCCAGCCGCTCGCGCAGGCGCCGCGCCAACACCGGCGCCGCGCCGCGGGTCGAGATCGCGACCTGCAACAAGCCCCGCCGCACCCGTGCAGGCGCGTGGAAGGTCGAGGCATCGGCATCGTCGACCACGTTCGCGAAGATCTGCCGGGCCTCGGCCGCTTGCGTCACCGTGCGGTTGAGCGCGCGGTCGCGGCTGGCCGCGACCACCAGCCAGATGCCATCGAGCCAAGTTTGGTCGAACGGAGCTTGCCGCCAGCGCACGGCGCCGGCTTCGATCTGTTCGCGCAAGGCCGGCTCCGGCGCCTTGGCAACGAGCGTGACCACGGCCCCGGCTTCCAGCAATGCCGTCACCTTGCGCCGTGCCACCACGCCGCCGCCGGTCACGAGCACGGCGCGGCCACGCAGGTCCGCAAACAGCGGCAGCAGCGGCGCGGGGATGGCCTCGATGGCAGGTGCGATTGACATGCGGGCAGTCTGCACGCCCGCCGAAGCCAGCGGAAATGCGGATCGGAACGCCTGTCATGCGCCGGGGTTATAAGCGCATATGGACGTCCAGACGTCCATATGCTAGTCTGGCATGAAGCGTTGCCCAATCCGCACAGGATGCCTTCCCATGAGCCTCAAACGTCCCGCAATGTGTTGCCGTCCGTCGCCGTCGTGGAACACCTTCCGCGCCTTCCGCGCCTTCGTGAGCATTGCCGAGACACCAGGATGACCCTCAACCAGCTCCGCTACCTCGTTGCCATCGCCGATTCCGGCCTCAACATCACCCTCGCCGCCGAGCGCGTGCACGCCACCCAGCCCGGCCTGTCGCGCCAGATCAAGCAACTCGAAGACGAGCTCGGCTTCCTGCTGTTCACCCGCAAGGGCCGCAGCCTGACCACGCTGACGCAGGCCGGCGACCGCGTGCTGGTGCATGCGCGGCGCCTGCTCAACGAAGCCGGCAACATCCGCGCCCTCGCCGCCAACCAACGCGGCGAGCGCAAGGGCCGCCTGACCCTCGTCACCACCCACACCCAGGCGCGCCACGTGCTGCCGGAAGCCATCGCCGCGACGCGACGCGAATTCCCGGGCGTCAGCATCCAGCTGCACCCGTCCGATGAAAGCGAAATCCTCGCGCAACTGGCGCGCGGCGGCGAAGACCTGGCCATCATCAGCACCAGCGGCGCGGTGCCCGACTCCGGCATCGCGGTGCCGTTGTTCCGCTGGCGGCGCGTGGTGCTGGTGCCGGCCGGACACGCGCTCGCCAAGCGCAAGCAACCGCCCAGCCTGCGCGACCTCGCGGCGCTGCCGCTGGTCAGCTACGAATCCTCGCGCAAGCCGGAATCCTCGTTGCAGCACGCCTTCGCCAGCGCAGGGCTGACACCGCAACTGGCGATGACCGCGCACGACGCCGATCTCATCAAGACCTACGTGCGCACCGGAATCGGTGTCGGCATCCTCGCCGAGATGGCGGTGTCGCACGCGGACACCGACCTGCGCGTGCTGCCGGCGCCGGACGCGCTGCCCGAATGCACCACCTGGGCAGTGTTGCCGCGCGAGCGCGTGTTGCGCGATTTCGCCTTGCGGCTGCTGGCCGAGATCGCGCCGCAGATCGACGCCATCGACCTGCGCCGGGTGGTCGCCGGCAACGCCGAACCCGACTGGCCGGAGCCGCCGACGTGGCACGAGCTGCATGACGCCGCCGTGACGGCCTGAACGGCGCGGGCAGGCCACCGCGGCCGTCAGCGGTTCCCGAAATCGAAGCCCGCGCAGCGGGCAACGTCGAGCACCTTGGCGCAACGGGCATCGAGGATCAGGTCGCGTGGCGCCACCCGATGGCCACCGGCCAGCGTCGCCGCCAGTGCGCGCGCCAGCAGTTCCGCATGCGCAACGGCGAGCGCGTCCGCGTCGGCGCTGCCGAGTACGCCTGCCGCCACGCAGGCTGCCAGCAGGCCCGGCGTATCGCCGCGCGCGGTGAGCCCCGGCAGCGCATGGGCATGCAACAACACCAGGCCCTGCAACAGGAACTGGATGTCCAGCAATGCGCCGGCGCCCTGCTTCAGGTCCAGCACTTCGGCATCCGAGCGATCGCGTTGCTTGCGCCACTCGGCGCGCATCCGGCACACATCCGCGATCACCTGCGCGCGATCGCGCGGCTGCTGCAACAACGCGTCGCGTGCCTCGCCGAATCCGGCGGCCAGCGCTGGATCACCCGCCACCGCGCGCGCGCGCACCAACGCCTGTTGTTCCCAGGTCCAGGCGCGCTCGCGCTGATAGGCGATGAAGGCCGGCAGGCTCGCGACCAGCAGCGACTTGCCGCCGTCGGGGCGCAAGCGGGTGTCGACTTCGTACAAGCGCCCGCCGCGGGTCGGCGACGACAGCCAATGCACCACGCGCTGCGCGAGCCGCGCGTACCAGCGCGCACCGTCCAGTGGACGCGCGCCGTCGCTGGTTGCCTCGCCGCGCGCGCTGTCATACACGAACACCAGGTCGAGGTCGGAATTGAAGCCGAGTTCCAGACCGCCGAGGCTGCCGTAACCGAGCACCGCGATGCCGCTGCCGGCGCCGGGCAAGCGGCCGTGTTGGGCGACCAGATCGGCCATCGCCAGATCCAGCACCGCGCCGGTCACGGCATCCGCCACGTCGGCCAGCGCGCGCGCAGCCGCCACCGCGTCGATCGCGCGATCACGCAACGCCAGCCCGGTGCGCATCCGGTAACTGCCGCGCCACTCGGCGATGGCGCCCAGCACGGCTTCGGGATCGCCGCCAGCCGACGCCGCGGCGATCTGCTGCGCGAGGTCGGCGCGCAGCGCGGCGGTTCCGTGCACGAGATGCTCGATGCGCGGTGCCAGCACGTCATCGAGGCGCAGCGGGTGCGCGATCATGCGTTCGGCGAGGAACGCACTCTCCGCGCACAGTGCCGCCACGCGCGCGCGCGCCGCGGGCTGTTCCTGCAGCAAGGCGAGGTAGGCGGATCGGCGCGCCACCGCTTGCACCAGCCGGCACAGGCGCACCAAGGCATCGACCGGGGCGACGGTCGCCGCCGCCGCGTCGATGAGGTCCGGCATCAGCTGTTCGATGCGGCGCGCCGAGCGGGCACTCGTGCCATGCATCGCGCGCACCTGATGGAGCGCGTCGAGACAGGCTTCGGGCGGCGCAAAGCCGGCGTCACGCAACATCGCTGCATCGAGATCGCCATCGCTGGCGTGCCGCCACAGCGCCGCGCCCACGCTGCCGGCAGGCCGCGCCACATCCGTGCGCTCGCCGCCTTGTGGTTGCAGGACCTCGGCGAAGATCGCCGACACCCGCTCGCGCTCGATGTTCAATTGCGCGGCCAGCTCCACCCAGCCGGTGCGGCCCAACGCGCGCGCGATCCGCTCGCGCGCCGCCGCACCTTCGGGCACGGTATGCGTCTGCCGGTCGGCGAACATCTGCACGCGGTTTTCCAGCTTGCGCAGGAACAGGTAGGCCTCGCGCAGGCTGCGACTCTGGTGCTGCGACAGATAACCACGCGCGGCGCAGGCCGACAGCGCGGGCAGCAGACCATGCACGCGCAGCGACGGGTCGCGGCCGCCGCGGATCAGCTGCTGCAGCTGCACCACGAATTCGATTTCGCGGATGCCGCCGGCGCCGAGCTTCAGGTCATCCGCGCGGTCGCGGCGCGCGACTTCCGCGTCGATCATCGTCTTCATGTCGCGCAGGCCGGTCAGCGCGGTGTAGTCGAAATAACGCCGGTACACGAACGGCCGCAGGGTTTCCAGCAGGCGCTTGCCGGCGGCGAGGTCGCCCGCGACCGGGCGCGCCTTGATCCAGGCGTAGCGTTCCCAGTCGCGGCCTTCGCGCTGGTAGTACTGCTCCATCGCCGCGAACGAGGCGACCACCGGCCCGGAATCGCCGAACGGCCGCAGCCGCAGGTCGACGCGCGCGGCGATGCCATCGGCCGTGACCTCGGTGAGCAGGCGCACGAACTCGCGCGCGACCCGCGTGAAGAATTCCGCGTTGTCGAGCGGGCGCGGACCATCCGTCGTGCCGGCCTCGGGATAGGCCAGCACCAGGTCGACGTCGGAGGAGAAGTTGAGCTCGTCGCCACCGAGCTTGCCGAGCGCGAACACCACCAGTGCCTGCGGGTTGCCCTCGGTGTCGCGCGGCGTGCCGTGGCGTGCGCGCGCTGCGCGTTCGGCGTGGCCGAGCGCTTCGGCGATCAGCACCGCGTACAGCTCGCTGGTCGCCGCAAGGGTATCGGTGACTTCATCCAGCCCGTTGACATCGCGAAACACCAGACGCACGGCTTCGGCGCGCCGGAAGCGTCGCAACGCCGCGAGGATGTCGCCACCGGCGCGCCGTAGCGCCGCCGCGCGCGCGCCCGCAGGTGCGGGATCGCGCAAGCGTTCCAGACCCGCGGCGGTCAGCAAGGCCGGCTCCGCGCGCAGCGACTCGAAGGCAAAATCGCTGGCCAGCAACATCCGGCGCACGCGCTCGCCCACGCCGGCATCGTCGTGCATCACCACGCCCGCCACGCGGCAATGCGTGGCGAGTTCGGCGTAGCGCTCGGCGGCGAGATGCTCGGCGGAATCAGGCATCGCACCATTATGCCGGCTGCCGGAAGCTGGATCCTCGTCAACGCGATCCAGCGTCAACCGTTCATCTTCGCTCGGCTAGGCTTTTCGTCCGTCCACGCAGGCACGTTCCAGATGCCCAGCGCATCCAGTTTGAACCTCACGCGGCAGCACCTTGCAACCCGCAGCGCCCTGCTGGCGATGTTCGCGATCGCGTTCGTGCTGGCCACCGCGTGGCTGGATGGCGGCGCCGGGATCGTGCCGCCGGCGCTGTGGAATCACCCGGGCTGGGTCCCGTGGTGGAGCACGCCGCTGCGCATGCTGTGCAACGCGTTGCCGGG
>DASSRT010000358.1:0-22628 GCA_035701705.1 Rhodanobacteraceae bacterium | reverse complement strand
GGTCGACTGTTTCCACGAGGGTCCGAACTTCCTCGCGATCGATCCGGACGAGTGCATCGACTGCACCTTGTGCGAACCGGAATGCCCGGCGCGCGCGATCTTCCCCGAAGACGACGTGCCGGCGGGGCAGGAACACTACGTCGCGTTGAACAAGGAATTGGCGAAATCCTGGCCGGTGCTGACCGAGCGCAAGGATCCACCGGACGACGCCGCCGAATGGGACGGCAAGCCGGACAAGCTGCCGCTGCTCGAACGTTGATTCGAGAACGCCGCCCAAGGGCGGCGTTCTCGCGTTTGTACCCGAAACACAGCTGGTTCGAAGCGGCTGTCGTGAAAAGTCAGCCCATGGAAGGGCGTTCTGATGCTCCTCGGCCGATCCACGCGTTCGCTGCCTGAATGTCGAACGAAGCAGCGATCATGGACGATCGCACAACTACTGCAAGCGCTGGCCGAGCACGCTCATCACTTTCGCGACCGCCTGCGGATCGCCCGACGCCTCGACCACGCTACCGCTGCCGGACGGCGCCACGCTGACAGTCACCGCACCGGCGATGACTTCGGTCTTGCTGTGGTGGAACAGGCGATGGAAGAACCCGCCCTTCGATTTCGTGGTGACGGTGGTATTGACCGCAACCTGATAGGTGCGGGCGGCGGCGTCGTGTGCGGTGACCTGTCCGACATCGCCACGCGCCAGCGCCAGCCCGACGCGATGGTAGACACTGTCAGGCGAATCCTGCAGCGTCAGCGGTCCGCTGGAAACCGGCGCGCCCGAGCCGTTCGCCGTGATGGCTCCGCTCGGTGGCACTTCGGTGGCAGCCACCGCGCCATTTCCCGCATTGGGGATCGCGAGGGCTTCGCTGGTGGCCGGCTGCGTCATGCCAGGCGGCACTTCCAACGGGTGTTCCTGTTGCGCCGCCTTGTACGCGGGTTCGCGGTGGCGGAACGGGTTGTGGGCCTTCAGGGTTTGGCAACCGGCCAGGCCGACCGAGGCGAGCACGAGAACCAACGGGATGATTTTTTTCATGGGCGCATTGTGCATGATCATGGCGCGGTGGCGCCAGCGAGGGGCAACAGGACGTCGCGCAGATGACTGCGCGCGGGCCCGAGTGGCAAGGCCAGCAGTGGCAGCCGCAGGGTGTCGCGGCACAGCCCCAGTTCGGCGAGGCCGGCCTTGACCGGAATGGGGTTGGGCGCGCAATTGAGGGCGTCCAGCAAGGGTTCGAGGTGGGCCGTTTGCGCATCCGTACTGGCGCGGTCGTGCGCGCGCGCGGCATCGCACAGGTTGCGAAACAACCTTGGCACCAGATTGTTCACCACCGAAACCACGCCTCCTGCACCGGCCAGCATCGCGTCCGCCGCGCTGCCATCGTCACCGGACAGGTAGACAAATCCCGGGCGCCGAAGTTGCGCGAGCGCGGCGATGCGTTCAGGCGTGCCGACCGCTTCCTTGATTCCGACGATGCCCGCGGTGTCGCACAACGCGGCCACGGTTTCCGGCAGCATGTCGCAGCCGGTGCGCGAGGGCACGTTGTACATGATCACCGGGATGTCGCAGTGTTCCGACACTTCGCCGAAGTGTCGGCGCAGGCCGTCCTGGGTCGGACGCACGTAATACGGCGTCACCACCAGCGCGGCATCGGCACCCAGCGCCTTGGCGCGGCGGGTCATGGCCACGGTCTTCGATGTCGCAGCCTCGCCGCTGCCGGCGATCACCGGCACGCGCCGCGCGACGCGTTCCACCGCGAATGCCAGCAGGCGCTCGTATTCGGCCTCGTCCAGCATGTGGGCCTCGCCGGTGGAACCGGCGACCACGATGCCCTGCGTGCCACCATCCAACTGGTGGTCGAGCAGGCGCGCAAACGCCGCGAAGTCGAGTGCACCGTCCGCAGCGAACGGCGTCGCAATCGCACACAGGCTGCCGGCAATTTCCACGGAATTCTCCAGCGCAAACACTGA
Organism: Rhodanobacteraceae bacterium; assembly: GCA_035701705.1. Taxonomy (GTDB): domain Bacteria; phylum Pseudomonadota; class Gammaproteobacteria; order Xanthomonadales; family Rhodanobacteraceae; genus 66-474. The sequence continues at coordinate 20,672 of DASSRT010000358.1, read as the reverse complement.
ATGATACGGCACCCGGCGCCATCGCCGCAGCGATCGTGGCCGACCTCGCAACAACGCGCGATCCCGCTGGTATGCTCCGCAACGTGAATGTGAAGACCCTCGCCAGCGTGAACCGCACCACCGCGCGTCCCGCCACGGACCACCAGTTGCTGATCCAGGCGGTCGCACCTGCACGGCAATCGCCCTTGCTGACGCTGTCGCGGCGGATCGCCGACGCCGGTTGCAACCTCGTCGAATCGCGGGTGGCGACGGTCGGCGCCGACGTGTCGGTGCTGCTGCTGGCGCGTGGTGCATGGGACGCCATCGCCAAGCTGGAAAACGCGCTGGCGCGCGTCGGCAAGGACGACGCCCTGCACCTGTTGAGCTACCGCACCGAAGTCGGCGACCAGCAAAGCCGCCTGCTGCCGTACATGGTCGAAGTCGTCGCCGCCGACAAACCCGGCGTACTGGTGGAGTTGATCGACTTCTTCACTGCCCACAAGATCAGCATCGAACAGATGTCCTCGATGCGCTACCAGGCCATGCAGACCGGCGCCGACATGTTCCAGGCGCAGATCACGGTCGGCCTGCCCGCGGATACCCACATCGCATCGCTGCGCGACGAGTTCATGGAGTTGTGCGACAGTCTCAACCTCGACGCCATCATGGACCCGGTGAAGTTTTAAAGTGCAAATTTCCTTCGACCGACATCCCGGCGAAAGCCGGGATCCATTGTCAGGGATGCAAGCGAAGGCAGCATGACCACGAAAATCGGCAACAAGGTTCCCCGGCTGTCCGGCACGCTGCAATCCGGCGACACCCTGAAACTCGCCGACCTCGCCGGCGGCTGGCTGGTGCTGTACTTCTATCCCAAGGACAACACCACCGGCTGCACGCGCGAAGCCGGTGAGTTTCGCGACCTGTACACGAAGTTCCGCCGCCGCGGCGCCACGATCGTGGGCGTGTCGCGCGACAGCGCGCGTTCGCACCACGGCTTCAAGGAAAAACTCGGCCTGCCCTTCCCGCTGGTGGCCGACACCGACGAGGCCTGGTGCAAGGCTTTCGACGTGATCCGCAAGAAGAAACTCTACGGCCGCGAATACCTGGGCGTGGATCGCAGCACCTTCCTGATCGATCCGGACGGCCGCCTGGCCCAGGAGTGGCGCGGCGTGAAGGTACCGGGCCACGCCCAAACCGTGCTCGACGCCATCCCCTCCCCTTGAGGCGCGCGCCCCTGTCCCGAGCAAGACTTGCCATGGATCAACACGGACCCACACGGACCCAGTCCGGGATGGCCTGTCGCTCCATGACCCACCATCCGTATTTCCTGCCACGCCTGCGAGGCCACACCGCATGACCAAGAAGGCCGCCGGTCGGCGCACCTACGCGCTCGACACCAACGTCCTGCTGCACGACCCCACCGCCCTGTTCCGTTTCGAGGAACACGACGTGTTCATCCCGATGACGGTGCTGGAGGAACTCGACGAAAAGAAACAGGGCGTGTCGGAAGTTGCCCGCAACGGGCGCCAGGCCAGCCGCTTCCTCAATGAACTGATCGAACGCAACAACAGCCACGGCATCGCCGACGGCGTGCCGCTCTTGCAACCCGACGGCATCAAGCTGAAGCAGGGCGGCGCCAGCGGGCGCCTGTATTTCCAGGCGCGCACGTCCAATGGCCACGGCAAGGCCGACAACCAGATCATCGCGTCGGTGCTGGACCTGCGCGAACAACACCCCGATGCGACGATCGTGCTGGTGTCCAAGGACATCAACCTGCGGATCAAGGCCAAGATCTTCGGCCTCGACGCCGAGGACTACGAGAACGATCGCGCGCTGGACGATTTCTCGCTGCTGTACACCGGCGCGTCCGAATTGCCCGCCGATTTCTGGGACCACCACCCGGAAGTCCATTCCTGGTCCGAGCGCGGGCAGACGTTCTATGAACTGAAGCCGCGCGACGACGAGGCGTGGCAGCCGAACCAGTGCCTGTACCTGCCGGGCGAAAACAGCGTCGAACTGCGTGTGCTCGAAGCCGCGGGCGAAAAAACCCGGCTGGCGCTGCTGCACGACTACACCGGCAATGCGCACAGCGTGTGGGGCATCGCCGCGCGCAACCGCGAGCAGAATTTCGCGCTGAACATGCTGATGGATCCCGACATCGATTTCGTCACCCTGCTCGGCACCGCCGGCACCGGCAAGACCCTGCTGGCGCTGGCGGCGGGCCTGGCGCAGGTGATGGACCAGCAGCGCTACCGCGAGATCATCATGACCCGCGCGACCGTCAGCGTCGGCGATGACATCGGTTTCCTGCCCGGCACGGAAGAAGAAAAGATGACGCCGTGGATGGGCGCACTCACCGACAACCTCGAAGTGCTGGCCAATCCCGAAGACGGCGGCTCGTGGGGTCGCCAGGCCACCAACGACCTGCTGGCCTCACGCATCAAGATCCGTTCGCTCAACTTCATGCGCGGACGCACCTTCCTGTCGCGCTACCTGATCATCGACGAGGCGCAGAACCTCACGCCCAAGCAAATGAAGACGCTGGTGACCCGTGCCGGCCCCGGCACCAAGATCGTCTGCCTCGGCAACGTCGAGCAGATCGACACACCGTATCTCACCGAGACCACTTCCGGCCTCACCTACGCCGTCGACCGCTTCCAGCATTGGCCGCATGCGGCGCACATTACCCTGCGACGTGGCGAGCGTTCGAGGCTTGCCGACTTCGCTTCGGAAGCGTTGTGAAGCCGGGACTCGGGGAAGCGCTCACCCCCTTCGGGACGACGGGGGTCGGCGCGCAGCGCCGGGGGGATGAGGCTGGGTTTGCAAGAGCCATCCCCCTCAATCCCCCTTCGCAAGCGAAGGGGGAAGCAACTCATGTGGTATCGCGCCGGATGACCAATTGAAATGCCGCCTCACCGCACGAGTCCCGAGTCCCGAGTCCCGAGTCCCGTTTCGTGCCTCACCATCGCCGGTTCCGATTCCGGTGGCGGCGCAGGCGTGCAGGCCGACCTCAAGACCTTCGCAGCGCTGGGCGTGCACGGCACCAGCGCGATCACGGCGCTGACGGCGCAGAACACCCGCAGCGTCACTGCCATCCATCCGGTGCCGACGAAACAACTGCGCGCGGAAATCGACGCGGTGTTCGACGACTTCGCCATCACCGCGGTCAAGACCGGCATGTTGGGTGATGCGAAGACCGTGCGCTGCGTGGCGCGTGAACTCGAACGCCGCAAGCCACGCTGGCTCGTGGTCGACACGGTGATGATCGCAACCTCCGGCGCGCGCCTGCTCGATCCCGCCGCGGTGCGCCTGCTCATCGACGAACTCATCCCGCTGGCCGACGTGCTCACCCCCAATCGGCCGGAAGCCGAAGCGTTGCTGGGCACGACGATCCGCAATCGACGCGACAGCGAGCTCGCCGGCGAAGCTTTGCGCGCCATGGGTGCCAAGGCCGTACTGCTGAAGGGTGGACACGCTCGCGGCCGTGACGTGATCGACGTCTGGTTCGATGCCCGCGGAATGCTGGAACTGCGCCACCCACGCCTGCCGGGACAATTCCACGGTACCGGCTGCACCTTGTCCGCGGCACTTGCTGCCGAGTTGGCCAAGGGCACGACGCCGCGCAGCGCTGCCCGGCGCGCGGTCGCCTTCGTCCAGCGCGCGATGCGCGGCGGTTTCCGCACTCACCCCGGCAGCCTGGTCGTCCTGCGGGTGGCGCCGACACGCTAAAATCAGCGCGTCACGCCGGACTCTTTCGCCATGTTGCTTGCGATTCGCCTCGCGATTCTCGCCATCATCCTGCTGTTCCTGCTGTGTGCGTTGATCGTGCACCTGCGCTCGCGCGTGCGCCTGAAGCTCAGCCGCCAGCTGGCCGGTCACGCCACGGTGTTCGCACCGTACAACCTGATGATGTATGCGTTCTCGGCAGTGCCGGCCGTGGCGTTCCCGGATCGCACGCGTTTCACCGACGTCGACGCATTGCGCGACAACTGGGAAACGATCCGCGACGAAGCCGCAGGGCTTTCCGACCAGGGCCACATCCGCGACGCGTTGAAGGATACCGACGCCAGCTTCTCGTCCTTCATCAAGGTCGGCTGGAAGCGTTTCTACGTGAAGTGGTACGGCGATCCGCTGCCCTCGGCGCAGGCGCTGTGCCCGAAGACGGTGGAACTGGTGAACCGCATCCCGCGCGTGAAGGCGGCGATGTTCGCGCTGCTGCCGCCGGGCGTCACCCTGAACCTGCACCGCGACCCGTTCGCCGGTTCGCTGCGTTACCACCTCGGCCTGATGACGCCCAACGACGACGCCTGCCACATCGTCGTGGATGGCCAAAATTATTCGTGGCGCGACGGCAAGGACGTGGTGTTCGATGAAACCTGCGCGCACTGGGTCGAGAACAACACCGACACCACCCGCGTGATCCTGATGTGCGACCTCGAGCGGCCGTTGCGTTTCCGCTTGCTCGCATGGATCAACCACCACGTCAGCAACTTCATGGGCGCGATCACCGCCTCGCCCAACCAGGCGTCCGAACCCACCGGCGCGATCAATCGGCTGTTCTCGGCCATGCGCCGCCGCCGCGAGAAAAGCCGCGCCTTCAAGCAGCGCCATCGCAAGCTGTTCAAGACCGCCAAATTCGTCGGCGGCCTCGCCGTGCTGTGGATCCTGCTGCTGGCGCCGTGGCCGATCCCGTAGCGTAGTGGCAACCGCGGCGACGCATTTTTCGCGCGACGTGTCGCGGCTTCCGCCGCTCCTACCACCGCTCCTACCACCGCTCCTACCGCCGCTCCTACCGCCGCTCCTGATGCTCTTGCAGGAGCGGTGGCAACCGCGACCGAAGCGCCACAATGCCGCAACGTGATTCGCGGCTTCCGCCGCTCCTACCGCCGCTCCTGATGCTCTTGTAGGAGCGGTGGCAACCGCGACCGAAGCGCCGCAATGCCGCAACGCGATTCGCGGCTTCCGCCGCTCCTACGCCCGCACGCGCTCGACCAGCGCCTCGGCGAAGGTTTCGGTGGTGCCGGTGCCGCCCAGATCCGGCGTGACCCGATCGTGCGCCTCCAGCGTTGCGCGGATCGCGTTGCGGATGCGCGTGCCCTTCTCGACCATGCCGAGGTGATCGAGCATTTCGGCCGCGGCCAGCAGCAGCGCGCACGGATCGGCCACGTGCTTGCCGGCGATGTCGGGCGCGGAACCGTGCACCGCTTCGAAGATCGCCGCATCCTTGCCGATGTTGGCGCCGGGCGCGAGGCCGAGTCCACCGACCAGGCCGGCGCACAGGTCCGAAAGGATGTCGCCGAACAGGTTGGTAGTGACGATGACGTCGAACTGCCACGGATTCATCACCAGCTGCATGCAGGTATTGTCGACGATCATCTCGTTGCAGGTGATCTGCGGATAGTCCTTCGCGACCTCGCGGGCAACATCGAGGAACAGTCCCGACGCGGTCTTGATGATGTTGGCCTTGTGCACGACGGTAACTTTCTTGCGGCCCTTGGCGACCGCCAGTTCGAAGGCGTGGCGCACGATCCGCGAGGCGCCGTGGCGCGTGTTGCGCACCAGCGACTGCGCAACCTCGCCGTCGGCCGACAGCGTCTGGCCTTCCTGCAGGTACGCGCCTTCGGTGTTCTCGCGCACCGTGATGATGTCGATGTTCTCGAAATGCGCCTTGGTGCCCGGGAAGCTCAACGCCGGACGCACGTTGGCGTACAGGTCGAAGTGCCGGCGCAGCGCCACGTTGAGCGACGAGAAGCCCTTGCCGATCGGCGTGGTCAACGGGCCCTTGAGGGCGATGCCGTGCCGGGCGATGGCATCCAGAGTCCCCTGCGGCAGCAGTTCGCCGTGTTTTTCCAGCGCCACCATGCCGGCGTCGACGAACTCGTACTCGAGTCCGCAATCGAGCGCATCCAGCACCTTCAAAGTGGCGTCCATGATTTCCGGGCCGATGCCATCGCCACGGATCACCGCGATCGTCTTGCTCACGTGCAACTCCTTTATTTTTGCGATCATCCCTGATCGCGGCTTCGCTGGATCTTCGGACAAGCGCCAATGACACGGGCCATGGGAGCCCACCACGGGCGCCCATGGCCTGACTGTTCGCAACAGCCGCTCCGTTACACGCCTCAAGCGCAACGTTGCGGAAAGACAAGAGCGGAATTATCGGATGTTACGGCGCGGCTTGCAAAAGTTCCGCCAGCTTGCCGCTGCGCTCGGCCGCGGCCAGTTGCTCGAACCCACCCACATAGTGGCCGTTGATGAAGATCTGCGGCACCGTGCGCGCACCGCCGGTGCGCGTCGCCATCGCGGCCCGCGCTTCCATGTCCTGGTCGACGCGAAATTCCCGCCATTCCAGGCCCTTCGCCTTGAGCAGGTTCTTGGCGGCGCTGCAGTATCCGCAAAACGCGCTGGAATAGATTTCGATGTCAGCCATGGGAAGGTCAATCGGCTCGCCGTGGGCAATTTTACCGCCGCTGAACGCGCTTGCACCGAGAATGGCAGCACGCTCCGATTGGGCCTATCTTTGGAGAGTGGCGGAACCGCGCCGGCGAATGCCGGTCACAGTCTTGCCATCACCGACAATCCCGCACCGGCCGCGTGGCCGAGACGCATCCATCGTTGCAGAACCGAATTCATGGCGATCATTTCGCGTTTCCGTTGCCTGCCGGCCCTGGCCGTGACCTTGCTGCTGGCCTTGCCGGCGGCGGCCCAGCAGGCGGACGTGAAGCTGCCCAACCTCGGCAGCGCCGCCGACACCGTGATGACGCCGCAGGAGGCCTCCCAGTACGGTGCGGAGTTCCTGCACGAACTGCGCGGCGCGCATCTGGTGCTGGACGACCCGCAGGTCGACCAGTACCTGCACACCCTGGGTTACCGCCTCGCGTCGGCCAGCGCCGACCCGACCCAGCATTACACGTTCACCCTGCTCAACATCCCCGAGATCAACGCCTTCGCCACCTTCGGCGGCTACGTTTTCATCTTCGCGCGCATGGTCACGATCACCCAGAGCCAGGACGAACTGGCGGCGGTGATGGCGCACGAACTGGCCCACATCAGCCAGCACCACCTGCAGCGCTCGCTGGAAGACCAGAAAAAGTCGACGCCGCTGTATGTGCTCGGCGCGTTCGCTGCGGCGCTCGCGGCGTCCAAGGTTGATTCCGGCACGGGCAGCGACCAGCGGCCCATCTACGGCAACGGTTACGGCTACAACAACTACAGCGCTGGCGGCGACGCGGCGATGGGCGCCTTCATTTCCGTGATGGCGCTGATGCAGCAACACCAGATCGAATTCACCCGCAAGGATGAGTCGGAAGCCGACCATGTCGGCATCGACACGCTCGCCAAGGCGGGCTTCAAGCCCGAGGCCATGGCTGATGTGTTTGCCCGCATGCAAAGCCTGATGCGGCCCGGCGGCGATGGCGGCATGGCGGCCGGCAACCTGCCGGGCTTCCTGCAGGACCACCCCGTCACCAGCGTGCGCATCGCCGACGCGCGCGCGCGGGCACGCGTGCTGGACAAGCAATCGCCGGCATTCCAGTCCAGCGACGCCACGCCGCCACCGGGCGGACTGCTGCCACTGCCCTTCGGCGCGGGCGGCGCCAACCCGCTGGCCACGTCACGCTCCAGCCCGAGTGAACTGCAATACGAGTTGATGCGCGAACGGGTGCGCGTGCTGACATCCGGCAACCCGCGCGCGACCGCCGAGTACTACACCCGCAACATGACCGCGAGTCGCAAGTTCGCCACCGCCACCGCCAACCGCTACGGCTACGCGCTGTCGCTGGTGCAGCTGGGCCAGGCATCCAGGGCCGTGCCGCTGATGGCCGAACTGGCAGACGCCGCCCCCGGCAACCTGACGCTCGCCCTCGGCCTCGCCGATGCCGAACGCCATGCCGGCCAGCGCACCCAGGCATTGCAACGCTATGCACGCCTGAACCAGCGCTGGCCTGACGATCCGGCGATCGTGCTCGACTACAGCCGCACGCTGCTGGACGACGGCAGCAAGGCCAGCGCGCGCATGGCCCAGGGCCTGCTGAAGCCCTTGCTGAACGACAATTCCGAGCCGTCCCTGTACGAAGCCTATGGCCACGCCTGCCACGTCGCCGGCGACGAGGTACATGCGGGCATCGCCTACGCCGACGCCACCTATCTGTCCGGCAACGCGGTGGCGGCACTGGACCAGTTGAGCCGCCTGCTGAAACGCAACGACCTCGACTACTACACGCGTGCCCAGATCAACGCCCGCATCGCGCAGATCACGCCGATCGTGCTGGAAATCCGCCGCCGCCACCTGGACCGCGACGACCAAGGCAACTCGTTGACGGGCGCGCCAGCACAGTCCGGGTTCAGCGTCTGCGCGGGCGCGACCTGCTCGCACCCGTGATCCATGCTGGCATGCTGTGCGCCGGCGAGGCGCCGCGTATCATGGGCGCAGCCACCAACCAGATCTTCAACATGACTCGCCCTCGGCATTTGTTCCGCAGCATGGGGCTCGCGCTGCTCGCGTGCATCGCGATGTCCGCACACGCCGCGCCGCCACCCGCATCCGCGCCCGCACCGGACACGAGCGCCGCCGTGGCCGCGCATCCGCAGGTCGAGTTCAAGACCTCGCTGGGCAACTTCGTGGTCGAACTTTTCCCCGACAAGGCGCCGAAGACGGTCGCCAACTTCCTGCAATACGTGAAGGATGGTTTCTACGACGGCACCGTGTTCCACCGCACGATCGCCGGGTACCTGATCCAGGGCGGTCTGTACACGCGCGAGCTGCGGCCCAAGCGCACCCTGCCGCCGATCCCCGATGAAGCCGACAACGGCCTCTCGAACCTGCGCGGCACCATCGCCGCGGCGCGCAATCCCATCGACGCCGACTCGGCGACTTCGCAATTCTTCATCAACGTGGTCGACAACCCGCGGCTCGACTATGTCGGCAGCCAAAGCGGCCTGACGATGGGCTTCGCGGTGTTCGGCAAGGTCGTCGCAGGCATGGACGTGGTCGACAAGATCGACAACCTGCCGACCGGGCCGCAAGGCCCGTTCCCCGGCGACGTGCCGCGCCCGCTGGTGGTGATCGAAAGCGCCCGCGTGATCGGCGAGGCCGCGGCGCCGGCCAGCGAACCTGTCTCGCCAGTGACAGGTCAGGTGCCTGCCTCCGCACCGGCGAAGAAGAAATCCGGTGCCAAGCACTGACGCGGCGCACGCGCTGTTCATTTCCGACCTGCATCTCGACGACGCGCGCCCGCAGATCGTCGCGGACTTCGAACGCTTCTGCACCGGCGAAGCCCGCCGCGCCGACGCGCTGTACGTATTGGGCGACCTGTTCGAAGCCTACATCGGCGATGACGACGACGCGGCCTTGAATGCACGCGTCGCCGCTGCCTTGCGCGGTGTCGCCGACGCGGGCGTGCGGGTGCGCTACCTCGCCGGCAACCGCGATTTCCTGCTGGGCGAAGACTACGCGCGCCGCTGCGGCATGCAGACCCTGGATGACGGAACCGTCATCGACCTGTACGGCACGCCTACACTGATCCTGCACGGCGACGTGCTGTGCACCGACGACACCGCGTACCTTGCCTTCCGCAAGCAGGTGCGCGATCCGGCGTGGCAGGCGGCGTTCCTCGCCCGGCCGCTGGCCGCGCGCCGCGCATTCGCTGCGCAGGCCCGTGACGCCAGCCGCGCGCACACGTCCAGCACCGACATGGCGATCATGGACGTGAATCAGCAAGCAGTGGAGTCCGCGCTGCGCGATGCGGGCGTCACGCGGATGATCCACGGCCACACCCACCGCCCCGCCATCCACGACTTCACGCTCGACGGCAAGCCCACGCAACGCATCGTGCTGGGCGACTGGTACGAACAAGGTTCGCTGTTGCGCGTGGACCGGAACGCGGCGCATCTCAGCGCACTCTCACCCCCATGACGGAGCCACCATGCAACTGATCGGCATGCTCGATTCGCCCTACGTGCGCCGCACCGCGATCTCGCTGCGGATGCTCGGCATTCCCTTCGAACACCGTCCGCTTTCGGTGTTCCGCGACTTCGACGCGTTCCATGCGATCAACCCGCTGGTCAAGGCCCCGACGTTCATCTGCGACGATGGCTGCGTGCTGGTCGATTCCACGCTGATCATCGACTACGCCGAGACGCTGGCCGGACGCAGCCTCCTTCCCGCCGAACCCGACGCACGCCGCGAGGCGTTGCGCTGGACCGGGCTGGCGCTGGTGGCGTGCGAGAAGGCCGTGCAGCACTACTACGAACTGCGCCGCGCGCCGGGCCTGCAGGATGCCGCGTGGCTGCAACGCGTGGACGGCCAACTGCGCGATACCTGTGCCATGCTCGATGCCGCACTGCGCGCCGCACCCGCCGACCACTGGCTGTGCGGTGACGCACCTACGCAAGCCGACATCAGCGTCGGCGTGGCCTGGACCTTCGCGCAAATCGTCGCGGCCGAGGCCGCACCCGCGCGCGACTATCCGGCCTTCGCCGGCTTTGCTGCACGCGCCGAGATGCTGCCGGAATTCATGGCGCTGCCGGCCACCTGAGCGTTCAACTGCAGGCGTCGATCGCTTCGCGCAGGCGTTCCACGCCGACGATTTCCAGCTCGCCGATGCGTGATGTTTTCTTGGGCGCGTTCGCCAGCGGCACGATGGCGCGACGGAAGCCATGGTGCGCGGCTTCCTTCAGGCGTTCCTCGCCATTCGGCACCGGACGCACTTCGCCCGATAACCCCACCTCGCCGAAGGCCACGGTTTTTTCCGGCAGCGCGCGGTCGCGAAACGACGACAGCACCGCCAGCAACACGGGCAAATCCGCCGCCGTTTCCTGCACGCGGATGCCGCCCACCACGTTGACGAACACATCCTGATCGAACACCGCGGCGCCGCCGTGCCGATGCAACACCGCCAACAGCATCGCGAGGCGGTTCTGTTCCAACCCCAATGCCACGCGTCGCGGGTTGCCAAGCGAGGATTGATCGACCAGCGCCTGCACTTCCACCAGCAGCGGACGCGTGCCCTCGCGGGTCACCATCACCGCGCTGCCGGGCGTTGCGCCCTGGTGCCCGGAAAGGAAAATCGAGGATGGATTCGGCACCTCGCGCAGGCCCTTGTCGCCCATCGCGAACACCCCGAGTTCATTGACCGCGCCGAAGCGGTTCTTGAACGCGCGCAGCACCCGGAAGCGCGAACCGGATTCACCCTCGAAGTACAACACGGCATCGACCATGTGTTCGAGCACGCGCGGGCCGGCAATGCCGCCCTCCTTGGTGACGTGGCCCACGAGGAACACGCAGGTGCCGGTTTCCTTTGCGAAGCGCACCAACCGCGCCGCCGACTCGCGCACCTGCGACACCGAACCCGGCGCCGCCGGCAGGGTTTCGGTCCAGATGGTCTGGATCGAATCGACCACCAGCACGCGCGGCGGATTCATTCGATTTGATTTTTCCGCATGTGCGGAAAATTCCTCGCGCACGTGCTCAAGGATGCGTTCGACGCAAGTTTCGGCCAGCGCCTTCAGCGCGCCCAGTTCAAGGCCGAGGCGGTGCCCGCGCGCCGCGATCTGCGCCAGCGATTCCTCACCGCTCACGTACAGGCCGGGCAGTCGATCACCCAACGCCGCCAGCGTCTGCAGCAGCAAGGTGGATTTGCCGATGCCGGGATCGCCGCCCACCAGCACCACCGAACCCTCGACCAGCCCGCCGCCCAGTACGCGATCCAATTCACCGATGCGGATCAGGTGGCGGCGTTCGACTTCACCCACGATGCCCGCGAGTGCCTGCACCCGCGCGGCATCGACGCCGGCGTAGCCCGTGCTGCGCGGATTCACGGCCGCAGCCTTCGCCGCCGGTTCCACCACGAACGCCGACAGCGTGTTCCACTGCCCGCAGGCCTCGCACTGCCCCTGCCACTTCGGATACTCCGCACCGCAGTCGCTGCAAACGTAAGCCGTTTTTGCCTTGGCCATCATTGATCCTCGCGCAGCCACGCCGGAATGTCGCGCTCGGCGTGCAGCACGCGCCACACGTCCAGCCAATCGCCGGCATCGCGATAAAACACCAGATACGGAAAGCCCTTGACCGGCCAGAAACGCAGTCCGGGGTAACCGGTCAAAGTGCCATATCGCACCGAGCCGGTGGCCGGATGCAATGAAATATGGTCAAGGGCGGCGTGCAAGCTCTCGACGAAGCGGGATGCGAGCACCGATCCACTCTGATCCAGATACCAATGCGCTGCTGCTTCGGCTTCGCGGCGTGCCACAGGGCGCAGCCGAACCGGATGGCGCGTCACCCGGTTTTGCGCGCGCGAGCGCGCAGGCTTCGGCGCAGATCATCAAACCAAGCCTTCGTGACTGGTTCGGCAGGCCCGGAGTCCAACCCTTCCTGCAGCAACGCACGCAACTTCGCCACGTCGCGATCCTTGCGGATCAACTCGCGCACGTATTCGGACGAGCCCGCATAGGCGCCTTCGCGCACCTGCTTGTCCACGAAGCGCTTCATTTCATCAGGCAGGGAAATGTTCATCGTGCTCATGGATTGATTCTGGCACGCTTGGCAAAGATTGGCAAAGCGCTCAGGCCTCGTCCTCGGCAAACAGCACGCGCCGGGTGACGCCGCAGGTGAGTTCGTAGGAGATGGTGCCGGCGTGCTGCGCGATGGTTTCGACCGGCAGTGGCGGCCCCCACAAGGTGACGACATCGCCGACCTGTGCGGCGGGCGCGCGGCGCAGGTCGAGCGTCAACAAGTCCATCGACACGCGGCCGATCACCGCGGCAGGTGCACCGTCCACCAAAGCCGGCGTGCCGGACTTCGCACTGCGCGGATAGCCGTCGCCGTAACCGATCGCGGCGACGCCGACCGGCATGTCCTCGGGACATTCCCAGGTCGAGCCGTAGCCGACGCGTTCGCCGCGCGCGATGCGGTTGATCGCCACCAGCCGCGTGGTGAGCGTCATCGCCGGCGCGAAACCGAAGTCGGCGCCGGTCTTGCCCTCGACGACGGACATTCCGTAGAGCAGGCCCCCGGCGCGGATCCAGTTGCCGCGCGCTTGCGGCCAGCCCAGCAAGGCGGCCGAATTGGCGAGCGAGTGCTCGGCCGGCAAGCCCTGCGCGGCATCGCTGAAGCGCTGCGTCTGGCGCGCGGTGAAGTCGACGTCGAATTCATCGGATGAGGCGAAATGCGTCATCAACAGGATCGCGGGATCCACCGCCGGCAAGGCGGCGAGGCGCGCATGCAACTCGCGCGCGCGCTCCGGCGCAAAGCCCAGGCGATGCATGCCGGTGTCGAGGTTCAACCACACCTTGAGCGGCTCGCCGCCGTGTTCGCCCTCCAGCATCGCGAGCTGCGATTCGTGGTGGATCACGGCTTCCAGTCGCAACCGCCGCATTTCGGCGAGATCGCTGGCCGCATCCGGCCCGGACAGCACCACGATGCGCTGGCGGTGTCCGGCCGCGCGCAAGCGCAGGCCATCCGCGATCGAGGCCACCCCGAAGGCATCGGCAGCGGCAAGCGCACGCGCGCAACGTTCGAGCCCGTGGCCATAGGCGTCGGCCTTCACCACCGCCATCACCTTCGCGCCTTGCGCGAGTTCACGCACGCGCGCGAGGTTGCCGCGCAGCGCGTCGAGATGGATCGTCGCGGTGGCGGAGCGGCTCATGCGTGCATGGCTTCCCCCTTCGCTTGCGAAGGGGGATTGAGGGGGATGGCATTTGCATCGACGCGCCGGAACATCCCCCCGAAGCAGACCGCCTCCGGCGGCCTGCTTCGACCCCCTTCCCGAGGCAGGGGGTGAATGCGGCGCACACCGGCGACCGGTCCCCGAGTCCCAAGTCCCGAGTCCCGAGTCCCGAATTTCACTCCACGCTCCCGACGTAGGCCTCGGACGCGTAATTCTCGAACTTGGTGTATTGCCCGAGGAAAGTCAGCTTGACGGTGTCGATGGGGCCATTGCGTTGCTTGCCGATGATGATTTCGGCGATGCCCTTGTGGTTCGATTCCTTGTTGTAGACCTCATCGCGATAGATGAACAGGATCAGGTCGGCGTCCTGCTCGATCGCGCCCGATTCACGCAGGTCGCTCATCACCGGGCGTTTGTCCTGGCGCTGTTCCAGCGCACGGTTCAGCTGCGACAGCGCGATCACCGGCACGTCCAGCTCCTTGGCCATGGCTTTCAGGTTGCGCGAGATCTCGGAAATTTCCGTCGCGCGGTTTTCCTTGTTGCCCGGCACCTGCATCAGCTGCAGGTAGTCGATGACGACGAGGCCCAAGCCGTGCTCGCGCATCATCCGGCGCGCGCGCGAGCGCAGTTCGCCGGGCGACAACGCCGGGGTGTCGTCGATGAAGATTTTCGATTCGGACAGCAGCGACGCCGCCTGGCTGACCCGCGGCCATTCCTCTTCCGCAAGGTCGCCCGAGCGCAGTTCCTTCTGGTTGATCCGGCCCATCGAGGAGATCAGGCGGAAAGCCAGCTGCGAGGCCGACATTTCCATCGAGAACACCAGCACCGGCTGCTTGGCGCGCATCGCGACGGCTTCGGCGATGTTGAGCGCGAACGCGGTCTTGCCCATCGACGGACGGCCGGCGACGATCACCAGATCCTGCCGCTGCATGCCCGAGGTCAGGTCGTCGAGATCCTTGAAGCCGGTGGTGAGGCCATTCAACTGCCCGCGGTTGTTGTAGCGCTCGGACAGCAACCGGATCGCTTCCTTCACCGATTCGCGTACCGGCACCACCTGCTTGCGTCCGCGCGCTCCGGCTTCGGCGATCTTGAACACGCGCTGCTCGGCGGCTTCGAGGATCTCCGGCGTATTGCGCCCTTCCGGATTGAAGCCGTCGCCGGCAATCTGGGTACCGGCCTCGATCAGCTGGCGCAACACCGCCTTGTCGCGGACGATGTCCGCATAGGCCTTGATGTTGGCGGCGCTGGGTGTGTTGTTGGCAAGCTCGGCGAGATAGGCGGCGCCACCGATGCTGCCGGCTTCGCCATGACGCTCGAACCATTCGCCCAGGGTCACCGCATCGCAGGGCTTGCCGGCACCCGCGAGGTCGCCGATTGCGCGAAAGATCAGGCGATGCTCGCGACGGTAGAAATCTTCCTCGGTGAGGCGGTCGGCGACCTGGTCCCAGGCCTCGGCCGACAGCATCAGCCCACCCAGCACCGACTGTTCGGCTTCGATGGAATGCGGCGGCACGCGCAAGACATCGACGCGCGGCGGCGGATTGCGTTCCGGGAGAACGGCGCTCATGCGCGCACGACGGATTCTGGCTTCGACATGCCAACGATCATACGCGGGCGCGTCTCACCGCACGATACGAAAACCCTGTGGATATCCTGTGCACCGGGCGTGGGTGATTTGGCACCCGGATTGTTGCCGCGACGACACGCACTCGGTGCGGACTTACAACCTTGCAAATCGCTGCGGCGCGTAGGGTTGCGGATCGAGTGCCGGCGCGTCACCCGCCAGCAACGATGCCACCAGCTCGGCGGTGGCCGCGCTCATGCTGACGCCGAGCATGCCGTGGCCGGTCGCGAGCAGCAGGTTGTTCCAGTTCCGTACGGGACCGATCAAGGGCAGTTCGTCGACGCACATCGGCCGCCAACCCCACCATTCTTCGCGCAGCTCCGTGCCGAGCGGCATGCGCAGGTAGGCGCGCGCGCCGCGCCGCAAGGCGTCGAGCCGGGTGCGGTTGAGGCGCTCGTCGAAACCGGAAAATTCCATGGTGCTGCCCAGCCGGTAACCCGAACCCCACGCCGTCACGCACACGCTCGGCTCGCGCAACACCAGCGCGCGTTGCGGACAAGGATCGGGTCGCGACATCGTGATCGAGTAGCCCTTGCCGGGCTGGATCGGCACGGCCATGTCGAGCAGCGCAGCCACACGCGGCGTCCACGCGCCAAGCGCCATGACGATCTGATCGCCGGAAAACTCGCCGCGCGTGGTGTTGACCGCACGCACGCGGCGATCACTGCAGGCAAATCCTTCGATCACTGCCCCGCTTTCCAGCACGCCGCCAAGTTCGCGCACCCGGCGCGCCAGCCCGTCGACCAGCCGGTCCGGCCGCAATTGCGCGTCGCCGGCATGCAGGATGCCGCCGGCCACGCCGGGCAGCAGCGCCGGCTCCATCTGCTCGACTGCGTCACCTGCCAACTCCTCGGCGGCAATGCCCAACTCGTGCAGCCATTCGATTTCGGGACGGTCGTGCGCAAGCGCGCGCGCGTCGCGATATACATAAAGGTTGCCGGAAGTGTCGTATTCGCATTCGATGCCCTCCTCGGCCAGCAGCTGCGGCAACAACGCCGACGAACGCTGCAGGATCGCCGCGCGCGCCACCGCGGCACGCCGGGCGGCGTCGAGCCTGCATTGACGCATGAAGCCAAGCAGCCAGCGCCAGCGGTCCCAATCGGGTTTGGGGCTGACGTACAGCGGCGCGTCGCGCCGCAACATCCAGTGCAGGGCCTTCCACGGCATTCCCGGCACCGACAGCGGAATCGCGTGGCTGGGCGTCAAGGTGCCGCAGTTGCCATGCGAAGCGCCGCAACCGGCCTCGCCGCGTTCCAGCACGCGCACGCCGACGCCGCGCCGCCGCAGCATCAGTGCGCAGGAAAGGCCGATCACGCCACCGCCGAGGATCAGGACATCACTGTGCTTGGCATCCATCCGGGCAAGTGTAAACCCGGTGTAAAGCGCATCACCTGCCGATGTGCGTCACTTTGCGCCCAGCGGCGCGGTTCGGCGGCGCGGGCGGCGCCTGCGGGCCGCCCCATCCAGCCCGAAACCGGCTACCCGGGGAGACCCCGGGGCGGCTTCGCGGCGTCCCACGGCGGTTGGCATCATTCCTGCTTGGATACTCCCCGAACACAGAGGGAGTCCCCCATGAGCGCCACCAACGACACCGCTTTCTGCAGCGTACCCGAGATCCTCCTGATGCTCCGCGCCCCCGGCGCCGGCTGGATGGCAACCTTGATGGCGGCGCTCGACGAAGCCAACCGCGACCCGGACTTCAACGACTACCATCGCGCGGTGCTGGCGCGCTGCCTCGATGAACGTTCGGTGCCGCCGGCCGCAGTGGAAGCCGCCCGCCAGCGCACCATCGATTTCGAGCGCGCGCTGTCAGAACGCGCCGAATCGACCGATCGCCTGCACCATCGCGTCGCCTGAACCCATCTGCATCAACGTGCCGCGCATTCGCGCGGCGCGTGTTTTGCCGGCTGCCCGCGCGCTGGACGCGACCGGTGGCATCGGTTACCTTCAAATCCACCCGCCGCGCCTTCGCCGACCGCGTTGATTTGATGCCAGCCTCCCCCCACGCCAACCCGACTTCCACCGGAGCTGCCGCGCAGCCCGACCGGAGGACAGCGCCGTGAAGGCGCCGTGGCGTTGCCTGCGCTTCCTCGCGTTGCTCACACTGCTGGCGTTCGCGGCCTGCTCCAGCGTGCCGCCCGCACCACCGGCCAGCGTCGCCAACAACGTGTTGTTCCGCGCCATCAGCCTGGTCGGCACTCCGTACCACTGGGGCGGCAACACGCCCGCATCCGGATTCGACTGCAGCGGCCTCGTCGCCTACGTGTTTCGCACCGAGGCCGGCATCAGCCTGCCGCGCACGTCGCGTGCGATGGCCGCGCTCGACGCACCGAAGATTCCGCGCAACGACCTGCAGCCCGGCGACCTGTTGTTCTTCGGCCACCACCATCGCGTCAACCACGTGGCCATCTACGTCGGCAACGGCCGCTTCGTGAACGCCCCGGACACCGGCGGTACGGTGCGGTTGGATCGGCTGGACGGCGACTACTGGCGCGACCATTATCTGTTTGCCAAACGCGTGCTGACGCCGTCCGTGCGTGCCGCGCTGACGGCCAACTGAAATTTCGCCGCGGCATGCGCCGCACGTCGGTTGCGAACCCGCAGCCGATGCCACCACGGAGGCCACGATGCAAAACTTCACCTTGCTGCTGGCCCGCCTTGCACTCTCGCTGATCTTCATCCTGTCCGGGCTCGGCAAGATCATGGCCTACAAGGCCACCGCCACGGCGCTGGCCGCACACGGCATCGCGCCGGGATTGCTGCCCCTGGTGATCCTCGTCGAACTCGGAGGCGGCCTGGCAGTGCTCTGCGGCTTCCTCACCCGCTGGGCCGCGGCGGCCTTGCTGGTATTCACCGTGCTGGCCGCGGTGATCTTCCACAACAACTTCGCCGACCACGCGCAGTGGATCAACTTCATGAAGAACATCGCGATCGCCGGCGGCTTCCTCGCACTGGCCGTGCACGGCCCGGGCGACCTGTCGCTGGATGCCTGGCGCAAGCGCCGCCGGCAGAAGAAGAAGATTTTTTTCTGAAGCGACCCCCCGAGCGGGCCGCACCCGCGACCCACCTGCACGGCGGCGCCGGATTACCTACACTTGCGGCAACGAAAGCCGGCCCGTCGCCGGAGGGGAATCCTGATCGCAGTGGCCGAACGACGCGGTTTTCTTGCCGAACTGAAACGCCGCAACGTGCTGCGCGCGGCGGTGCTGTATGCCGGCGCGGCGTGGGCGTTGTCGCAGGGCGTCGCGCAACTGGCACCCGCGCTCGGCCTGCCGGACTACGCCACCCGCTGGTTCCTGATCGCCTGCGTGATCGGGTTTCCATTCTGGCTCGCGTTCGCGTGGTTCTACGAATTCACGCCCGGC
This sequence comes from Rhodanobacteraceae bacterium, assembly GCA_035701705.1. Taxonomy (GTDB): domain Bacteria; phylum Pseudomonadota; class Gammaproteobacteria; order Xanthomonadales; family Rhodanobacteraceae; genus 66-474. The sequence goes on along the minus strand of DASSRT010000358.1, from coordinate 2,040 downwards.
GGATTCCGGCGCGAAAGCGAAGTCGCGGTGGATGCACCGCAGCGGCACAGCAACGCGCGGAGGCTGGACTTCGCGATCATCGGCGTGCTGGTGATCGCGGTGGCGTTGCTGGCTTCCGGCTATTTCGTCAAGCGCGGCGCGCCCGCCGTGGCCGCCGCGCAAGCCATCCCCGCCCACTCCATTCCAGCCCGCTCCATCGCGGTGTTGCCGTTCCAGAACCTGTCCGACGACAAGAAGAACGAATACTTCGTTGCCGGCATCCAGGATTTGATCCTGACCAAGCTCGCCGACATCGGCGGCCTGAAAGTCATCGCACGCACGTCGACGGCCAAGTACGCCAGCCGGCCCGAGGATGTCAAGAGCATCGGCCAGCAACTGGGCGTGGCGACGCTGCTGGAAGGCAGCGTGCAGAAGGCAGGCAATCAGGTGCTGGTCAACGTGCAGTTGATCGACGCCGGCAGCGGCGCGCACATCTGGGCGCAGGACTACACCCGCACGCTGGACAACGTGTTCGGGGTCGAGGGTGACGTGGCCGAGAAAGTCGCGACGGCCTTGAAGGCCAAGCTCTCGCCCGCCGAAACCGCGCGCCTCGCCAGCGACATGAGCGCGAATCAGACGGCCAACAACCTGTTTCTGCAAGCCGAGTATCAAGCCAACCAGGGCCAGATGAATCACTCCACCACGAGCTGGAAGACCGCAATTCCACTTTATCGGCAAGCAATCGCGCAAGCTCCGAACTTCGCGCTGGCCTATGCGCGGCTGTCCTATGCGCAAAGCGAACTGGCCTGGTTCGGCGGCGCCGACATGGACGTGAGGCAGCTCAACGCCGACGCGCGCAGCAACGCCGAACAGGCATTGAAGCTGGCGCCCAACCTGCCCGCCGCGCAGCTCGCGCTCGGCTTCAGCGATTACTGGGGTCGCGGCAACTACGCTGATGCATTGCAAGCGTTTGCGACAGCGCTGGCACTGCGCCCCAACGATGCCGACACGCTGGCGGCACAAGGCTACGTCGAACGCCGGCAAGGACGTTTCGATGCCGCAATCGCATCGTTCCAGAAAGCCATCGCGTTGGATCCGCGCAATTCATCGCTGGCCTCCGAACTGGGTCAAGCCTGGATGATGGCCAGCCGCTATCCCGACGCCGAACACGCATTCCAGCGCGCGCTGGCGCTGGACCCGCACAACCTCGTTGCAAAGCAGTTTCTTTCCAGCGCCATCCTGTACGCCACGGGCGACATCCCGCGTGCGCTGGCCGCAGTGCAAGGCGCCGCTCCGGCCATGAAGCTGCAACGCGTCACCCTACTTACGTACCAACGCAAGTACCGGAAGGCGATGGTGCTGCTGGACAGCGTGCCCGACACGCTCGACAACTTTGCAGTGAGTATTGTTCCCAAAGCGATGAAGAAGGCCGAGCTATACGGGCTGATGGGTGACACAGCCCACGCGCAGCCGTTGTACGCAAAGTCGCTGCCGATAATCCGAGCGCAACTTGCGCAGCAGCAGGGAATCAATCAAGCATTCGAGTGGCAGAATCTGGCCGAGGCCGAACTGGGTTTGGCGCATACCACGCAAGGACTGTACGCGATCGCCAAGACGCAGGCCCTCGCCGCTTCCAGCGGTGACCACATGTACGGCCCGGCATTGATGAATTACACCGCAGTGCTGTACGCCGAGGCGCAGCGTGCTGATCTCGCAGTGCCGTTGCTGGCCAAGTCCCTCGCTACTCCCGGTATCGGCATCAACTATTCCCCCGTGATGCTGTGGCTCGATCCCGCGTGGGATCCGATCCGTCACGACCCGGCCTTCCAGGTGCTTCTGAAAAAGTACGCGAAGTACAAACCCGCCGTGATTCCCGTGGCGCCGGCATCCGGCAGCACCGCCGCACCCGCGTCGTAATCACCCCCTTCGGCACGAAGGGGGTCGCGCGTAGCGCGGGGGGATGCCATCACGCGCACAGGAAAGCCAAGGCCATCCCCCTCGATCCCCCTTCCTGCGGAAGGGGGGAGACGAGCCCTCGACCCTCGTTCCCCCTTCCCGCGG
>DASSRT010000357.1:0-4558 GCA_035701705.1 Rhodanobacteraceae bacterium | reverse complement strand
GTCGCTCAACGCCAGCGCCGGCAAGATCGCCTTCACCTCGACCGCCAACCAACCGCTGCTCGCGTGGACCGGCATCAGCGTCGATGCCAACGCCACCGGCGGCGACGTGCACACCGACCTGCGCGGAGCGCTTGCCGATGGCGGCCACCTCGACGGCAACGTCGATGTTCGCACCGGCACCGGTGCGTTGAACGGCAAGCTCGATGCCGACCTGCGCAGCCTCGCCTTCATCGGCGCGCTGTCGCCGGAAGTCGCCAACGTGCAAGGCAGCCTCGCAGGCCAGTTGACGTTCGGCGGCACGCTCGCGGCACCGCAATTCACCGGCAGCCTCAGCACGCAAGGCTTCAGCGCCGAGCTGCCGCGCGCCGGCTTGAAGCTGCACGACGGCGCCATCGCGATCCGCGGCGACCCCCAAGGCAAGCTCGCCATCAGCGGCAGCATCGCCTCGGGCAAGGGCGTGTTGCACATCGACGGCAGCACCGGGCTCGCCGCCGACGCGCCACTGCAACTGAACCTCAAAGGCGACAACGTACTGGTCGCGGACATTCCCGCCGCACATGTGGTCGCCTCGCCGGACCTCCACATTGCGCACAGCAACGGCACCTTCACACTCACCGGCAGCGTCACCATTCCGGGCGCGAAGGTGGAAGTCGAAAAATTGCCGGGCCAGGGTCCGGCCGAGGCCTCGCCCGACGTGGTGATCGTCGACGCGCCGCCCGCCGCGAAAGTTGCGCCGCTGGCGCTGGATGCCGACATCGACGTGAAACTCGGCGATGACGTGAAGCTGCAAGGTTACGGTCTCGACGGCCGCGTCGGCGGCCAGCTCACGGTGCTCGCGAAACCGGGCAAGTCCGCCACCGGCCGCGGCCAGATCAGCGTGGCCGGCAAGTACCAGGCCTACGGGCAGGATCTCGACATCGAACGTGGCCGCCTGCTGTTCGCCGGCACCCGGCTCGACAACCCCGGACTCGACATACGTGCCGTGCGCAAGATCCGCAGCGAAGGCGTGACGGTGGGCCTCGCGGTACGCGGCACCGCACAGCGGCCCGTGCTCACGGTGTTTTCCGATCCGTCGATGGAACAGGCGGAAGCCTTGTCCTACCTCGTCACCGGCCGCCCGCTCAATGCGCTGAAGAGCGGCGAAGGCGACACCCTCAACACCGCTGCGCAGGCGCTCGGCGGTTTGGCCGGCGACCGTCTCGCCAAGTCGATCGGCTCACGCCTCGGCGTGGAAGCCGGTGTGTCCAGCAGCGAGGCACTCGGCGGCAGCGCCTTCACCGCCGGAAAATATTTGTCGCCGCGATTGTTCCTCAGCTACGGCGTCGGCCTGTTCTCGCCGGGCCAGGTGATCACCCTGCGCTACACGCTCAATCGCTTCCTGCAATTCGAAGCCGAGAACGCCACCACCGGCAATCGCGCCAGTTTCAACTACCGGATCGAGAAGTAAAGCGTCAGTACCCCGCCGCCGCGCCGGCGGGATAGCGCGGATCGTTGACGCTTTCGAGCAGGTGCGTCTTCGGGTTGACGACGATCGCCTCGACGTCACCGAGACGGCCGACGGGATGGATCGTGTAGCCCATGGCTTCCAGCGCCGCCTGCACGTCGGGCTTGAACGCAGCGGGTTCCGCGAACACCAGATCCGGCAACCACTGCATGTGGATGCGCGGCGCGTCGATCGCCTGCTTCACGTCCATGCCGTACTCGATCACGTTGAGGATGCTCTCCATCGTCGTCGAAATGATCGTCGAGCCGCCGGGGCTGCCGGTCACCATCACCAGCTTGCCGTCATGCGTCACGATGGTCGGGCTCATCGAGCTCAAGGGCCGCTTGCCGGGTTCGATGCGGTTGGCTTCGCCCTGCACCAGCCCGAACTGGTTGGGCACGCCGGGCTTGGAGGTGAAGTCGTCCATCTCGTTGTTGAGGAAGAAGCCGGTGTCGCCGGCGATCTGCTTGATGCCGAAGAAGCCGTTGACGGTGTAGGTGACGGCGACGGCGTTGCCGTGCGCGTCCACCACCGAGTAATGCGTGGTGTTGGTGCCCTGGTATGGGCCGAGGCTGCCCTTCACTTGCGACGACGGCGTGGCCTTGTCGGGCTGGATGCCGGCGCGGATCTTCGCTGCGTGTTCCGCCGACAGCAGTTTCGCGATCGGGTTGTGCACGAAAGCCGGATCACCAAGATAGGTATTGCGATCGGCGAAGGCGTGGCGCTCGGCTTCGATGAAGTAATGCGCGCTCCGTGCCGAATGGAAGCCCCACTTCGCCAGCGGATACGGCGCGATGATCTGCAGGGTCTCGCAGATCGTGGTGCCGCCGGAGCTGGGCGGGGGCGCGGAATGGATCGTGTAGCCGTGGAAGCTGCACTCGATCGGCTGGTCCCATTGCACGGTGTAGTCGGCGAAGTCCTGCATCGTCAGCAGGCCGCCGTTGGCCGCGCTGGCCTTCACCACGGCCTCGGCGATCGGACCCTGGTAGAACGCCTTGCTGCCCTCGCGCGAAATCAGTTCGAGCGTGCGCGCGAGCTGCGGTTGCCGCAACGTCTGCCCGGCTTTCCACGGCTTGCCGTGATCGAGGAAGATTGCCGCAACGTTGGGGTGCTGCGCGAACACCGACGTCGCGGTGTCGAGCAGATGCACGTCGCCGGCACGCAGGACGTAGCCGTCCTTCGCCAGCTTGATGGCCGGGGCGATAACCTGCTTGAGGCTGAGCGTGCCGTATTTTGCCAAGGCGGTGTCGAAACCCATCACGGTGCCGGGCACGCCAACACCCAGCCAGCTGCGGGTGCTGCGCCCGCGCACCACCTTGCCGGCCGCGTTCTGCATCATGTCGGGCGTCGCCGCCAGCGGCGCCTTCTCGCGGAAATCGAGGAACAGGTTGCGGCCGTCGGCGAGGTGGATGGTCATGAAGCCGCCGCCGCCGATGTTGCCGCAACACGGATGCACCACCGCCAGCGCGTAACCCACCGCAACCGCCGCGTCGATGGCGTTGCCGCCCTGCTTCAGGATGTCCACACCGACTTGCGTGGCGAGGTGCTGCGAGCTCACCACCATGCCGTGCTTCGCGGTGACCAGCGGCTCGTCGCCGCGCACCGGGGTGAGCGCCGAAGTGGCCTCGTGGACGTCGGCGAAACTTGCGCACGGCAACAGGCTGGCCGCAAGCAGGAAAGACAACGCCGCGGCGCGCGGCAAGCCATGTTTCATCCGGATTCCTTCAGCATGCGCAGTGCGCGGGATGCATCCCCGTTACCATCGCGCAGGCGTACGGCAATGTCAAAGCCAACGCGCGTGCCCCCATTTCGAATTCCAACACGAGGCTCCCCGCGTGAACGCATGCACGGATGACAACATGACCGAATCCAACCCGATGGCCGAAGTCGCGCCGCCGCCTCCGCGCCAGCCCGGCATCTGGAGCGGCCTTGGCACGGTGCTGCTCTATTTCGTGCTGCAGTTCGGCGTCTCGCTGATCGTCGGTTTGCTGGCCGGCTTCGCCATCGCCATCAGTTACATCATCGGCGCCGGCATGCAGCACGCCAAGTTCGACGCGGACGCGATCAAGCAATTGGTGCAGCAACCCGACATCCGCATCTCGATCGTGCTCGCGACGCTGGTGGTGACCGCAGTGGTGATGCTGTGGTTCATCCACCGCCGATGGCGACCGCTGTGGTCGGTCGCGCAGGCACCGGGTTTCGGCTTCACGCGCTCGCGCAGCCTGTGGTGGTTCGTGATCGCAGCCGTAGCGGGACTGGTGGCCGCGATACCGGGCGGCATGCTGGCACAATTCCTGGCCGGCCCGCATGCGCCCAGGCAGGACATCAGCCTGTGGGCGCACAGTGTGTCGTTGGGCCTGCGCATACCGCTGGCGCTGGCGACGGTATGCATCGTGCCGATTGCCGAAGAGGCCATCTTCCGCGGCGTCCTGTTGTCCGGCCTGATGCGTCGCATGCACGTGCTGCTGGCGGTGCTGCTGAGCGCGCTGATCTTCGGCGCGGTGCACCTGCCCGATTTCAAGTTTGCCTGGTACCCGATTCCGACGCTGGTGCTGCTCGGATTGTTGCTGGCGTGGCTGCGCGTGCATTCGCGCTCGATCTGGCCATCCATCACCGCGCACGCCACCAACAATCTGGTCGCGGCGGTGACCTGGTTCCTGGTGACGCACCCACACCCGTGAGCTGGCGCCGCGCGTCGGCGATCAATCCGTCAGCAGCGCCTGCACCGCCGGATCCACCTGCGCCTCGCGGCCGAGCACGCGCCCGACCTGCTGCAGGCGCGCCGCCAGCGTCGCGCCATCGCGCGCGCAAAGCGTCGCGTGTCCGACCTTGCGACCGGGGCGCGGCGACTTGCCGTAATCGTGCCAATGCGTTCCCGGGATCGCGAGCGCGGCATCACGATCGGGCAACTCGCCGACCCAGTTGAGCATGCACGACGGGAAGCGCAGCGCGGTGTCGCCGAGCGGCATGCCGAGCACGGCGCGCACGTGGTTCTCGAACTGCGAGGTGACCGCGCCTTCGATCGTCCAGTGCCCGGAGTTGTGGACGCGCGGCGCCATCTCGTTGCCGAGCAAC
>DASSRT010000356.1:0-6673 GCA_035701705.1 Rhodanobacteraceae bacterium | reverse complement strand
GGCAAGGATCCGTCCAAGGTCGACCGCTCGGCCTGCTACGCCGCGCGCTACGTCGCCAAGAACATCGTCGCCGCCGGCATCGCCGACCGCTGCGAAGTGCAGGTGAGCTACGCGATCGGCGTGGCCGAGCCGACTTCGATTTCGGTGACGACCTTCGGCACCGGCAAGATCAGCGACGCGAAGATCGAGAAGCTGATCCGCGCCCACTTCGACCTGCGCCCGTACGGCATCATCAAGATGCTCGACCTGATCCACCCGGTCTACCAGCCGACGGCGTCGTACGGCCACTTCGGCCGCAAGCCATTCAAGCTCACCTACAAGTGGGACGATCGCGTGAACGGCAAGCTGGTGAAGAAGACCGAGACCGCCACCGCGTTCTCGTGGGAAAAGACCGATCGCGCCGACGAACTGCGCAAGGCCGCGAAACTGTAGGAGCGGCCGTAGGAGCGGCGGAAGCCGCGACCTTGTACGAGCGGCTGTACGAGCGGCCGTACGAGCGGCGGAAGCCGCGACCGCATGCCACGTTTTGCAACGCCCATCGCGCCTTCCGGCGCTCCTACAAAAGCTCGCCCCGGCAAGGCCCGCAAGGAGCGGCGGAAGCCGCGACCAATCCCCACGGCACACCACCCAACGGGCCGCCTCGCGCGGCCCGTTTTTTTGCGCGCGCGGATTCCTCCGACGTGCCACCACGCCCGCGCTGCGCGCGTGCCCGGATCGGACGAATCATTCCCGCTCATGAAAAAAGACGTCTAGACGTCCATACCTCTTTACTTTCGTTTCGAACTGTGGTTTATTCGAATCGCATAGCGAGTTTTGTGCACTGCGGGAGCGCAAGCCCCCCGCCGGGCAAGTGCGCGCTGGTGTTTGACCGGGAGGGGTCCCGATCGCGAGGGTTGGCCATGAACGCTTCGCTGTACGCTCCGGAATTCGAACACGACAGTTGCGGCTTCGGCCTGCTGGCGCAGATCGACGGACGTGCCAGCGGAAAACTCGTGGAGCGCGCCTTCGCGGCCCTCGCCCGCCTTTCGCATCGCGGCGCAGTGAACGCCGATGGCATCAGCGGCGATGGTTGCGGCGTGTTGCTGCATGGTTGCAATGACTGGCTGCGCGCACTGGCGCAGTCCGCCGGCATCGAACTCGGCGAGCGGTTCGCGGCGGGACTGGTGTTTCTCGATCCGGCTGCCGATGCCAGCGCAGGCGAGATCCTCGAACGCCGCCTCGTCGAGGAAGGTGTGCAGCCTGCCGGATGGCGCGAGGTCGCGGTGAACCCGGACGCCTGCGGGCCGATCGCAGTCGCGGGGCAACCGCGGGTGCGCCAGATTTTCGTGAACGCCGCAGCCGGCATGTCCGCGCGCGCATTCGAACGCGCGCTGTTTCGCGCCCGTCGCCGCGCCGAGTGCGCGTTCGATCCGGCGGCAGCGTGCCATGTGCTGTCCTTGTCCGCGCACGCCATCGTCTACAAGGCGATGGCGGCGCCCGGTCGCCTGCGCGACGTTTATCCCGACCTCGCGCATCCGGCGCTGGCGGCGGACGCGGTGGTGTTCCACCAACGTTTCTCCACCAACACCGCGCCGGATTGGCGGCTCGCGCAACCGTTCCGGGTGCTGGCGCACAACGGCGAGATCAACACCATCGCCGGCAACCGCCGCTGGATGAACGCGCGCGCGCCACTGTTCGCCTCGCCCGAACTGCGCCTCGACGACCTGGGCCCACCGGTGACGACCTGCGGTTCGGATTCGCAGAGCCTCGACAATGCACTCGAACTGCTGCTGGCCGGCGGCGTCGACATGCTGGAGGCCATCCGCATTCTGGTGCCGCCGGCGTGGCGTGCGCGGCGCCCGGTCGACGAGGCCCTGAACGCCTTCCACGCCGTCCACGCCGCGGCCTGCGAACCGTGGGACGGCCCCGCCGCGCTGGTGATGTGCGATGGCGACTACGCGGCCTGCGCGCTCGACCGCAACGGGCTGCGCCCGGCACGCTGGGCCCTGTCCGACGACAATCACCTGCTGGTTGCCTCCGAAGCCGGCCTCTGGGATTTCGCTGCCGCGCGCATCAAGGCGCGTGGCCGGCTCGGCCCCGGGCAGATGCTGGCGGTGGATTTCCGCCGCCGGCGATTGCTGCACGACGCCAACATCAACGCCATCAACCGCGCGCGCGCACCCTTCGCCGAATGGCTGCGCGACGGCCTGCAGGAACTGTCGGACGAGGTCGACGCCACCAGCGTGGCGGCGATGCCGTCCGCAACGCTGCACAGTTGCCAAAAACTGTACGGACTGACGCGCGAGGAATGCGAGTGGTTCCTGAAGGTGATGGGCGAAACCGGCAAGGGCCCGGTCGGCGCGATGGGCGACGATACCCCGATGGCCGCGCTCTCGCAGCATGTGCGCTCACTGTACGACTATGTGCGCCAGGGTTTCGCGCAGGTCACCAATCCGCCGATCGATCCGCTGCGCGAGCGCCAGATGATGTCGCTGGTCGTCCGGCTCGGCGCCAACGGCAACCCTTTCGTGTTCGACGCCCGCCGCGGCGAGCAGGTGACCCTGCCGACGCCGCTGCTGTCCGACGCCGCGTTGCAGCAGTTGCTGGCGCTGCCGCGCTTCGCCGGGCGCGTCGCCGTGCTCGACCTGTGCGCCAACGAAGGCGAAACACTTGCCGCCGCGATCGACAGCCTGTGCCAGCGCGCGGTCGATGCAGCGCGCGGTGGCGCCGCACTGATTTGCCTCTCCGATCGCCAGCCACGCGCCGGCGTGCCGCCGATCCCTGCGCTGGCTGCGACCGGCGCCGTGCACGCGCGGCTGCTGGCCGAACGCCTGCGCTGCAGCTGCCATCTGCTCATCGACACCGGCACGCTGTTCGACGCCCACCACTTCGCCTGCCTGATCGGCTTCGGCGCCACCGCGGTGTGTCCGTGGCTGGCGTGGCAAACCTTGCAGGACATGCACGCGCGCGGCGAGGCGAAGCATGCCGACGGTCTCGCCGGCGTCGTGCGCAACTACCGCCATGCACTCGCCAGCGGCTTGTTGAAGGTGATGTCCAAGTCCGGCATCGCCACCGCCTCGGGCTACCGCGGCACCCAGTTGTTCGAGATCGTCGGTCTCGCACGCGAAGTCGTCGACAAATGTTTTCCCGGCACGCCCTCGCGCGTCGCCGGCGCCGGTTTTGCCGAACTCGACGCCGATCGCCGCACGCTCACCGCGGCCGCGTGGGATGCCGGCACGCCGATCGAGCTTGGCGGCGTGCACCGCTTCATCCACGGCGGCGAGTACCACATGTTCAATCCGGAAGTCGTCGACAGCCTGCAGGACGCCGTGCGCAGCGGCGACCCCGACGACTACCGCCGGTTCGCGCGACAGGTCAACAAGCGCCCGGCCTCGACGCTACGCGACTTGCTGCGTTTGCGCGAAGCGCCCGAGCCGATCGCCCTCGGCGAAGTCGAGCCGGCCGCGTCCATCCTCGCGCGCTTCGACAGCGCCGCGATGTCGCTCGGCGCATTGTCGCCGGAAGCACACGAGACGCTGGCCATCGCGATGAACCGCCTCGGCGGACGCAGCAATTCCGGCGAAGGTGGCGAGGATCCGTCGCGCCACGGCACCGAGCGCACGTCCAGGATCAAGCAGGTGGCCTCGGCGCGTTTCGGCGTCACCCCCGAATACCTCGTCAACGCCGAGGTGCTGCAGATCAAGGTCGCCCAGGGCGCCAAGCCCGGCGAAGGCGGCCAGCTGCCGGGCTTCAAGGTCAACGAGATGATCGCGCGGCTGCGCCACGCCAGCCCGGGTACCGAGCTGATCTCGCCGCCGCCGCACCACGACATCTATTCGATCGAAGACCTCGCGCAATTGATCCACGATTTGAAGCAGGTGAATCCGCGCGCGCAGGTGTCGGTGAAACTCGTCAGCCACGCGGGCGTCGGCACGGTCGCGGCGGGCGTGGTCAAGGCCGGCGCGGATTTCATCACGCTCTCGGGACACGACGGCGGCACCGGCGCCAGCCCGCTCGAATCCATCCACCACGCCGGCACGCCGTGGGAACTGGGCCTCTCGGAAGTGCGCCAGACGCTGGTGCGGCACGGCTTGCGCCAGCGCGTGCGGCTGCAGGCGGATGGCGGCATGAAGACCGGCCTCGACGTCATCAAGGCCGCGATCCTCGGCGCCGACAGTTTCGGTTTCGGCACCGCGCCGATGGTCGCGCTCGGCTGCCGCTACCTGCGCATCTGCCACCTCAACAACTGCGCCACCGGCATCGCGACCCAGCACGAGGCACTGCGCCGCGACCACTTCATCGGCCTGCCGGAAATGGTGATGAACTACTTCCGCTTCGTCGCCGAAGACGTGCGCCACTGGCTGGCGCGACTGGGCGCACGCAGCCTCGACGAAGTGATCGGCCGCACCGAGTGGCTGGCGCCCGGGCCGGTCAGCCATCCGCGCCAGGCCTGCCTCGACATCCTGTCCCTGCTCGCGGATGCCGACGCCACGCCGGCAACGCGCTTCGGCTCGCTGCCGCGGCCACTGGTGCCGGAAACCGCATCACTGTGCACGCGCATCCACGCCGATACCGCGGACGTGGTCGGCAGGCGCCGCGGCGGCCAATTCAACTACACCGTCACCAATACCGATCGCTCGGTAGGCGCACGCCTGTCCGGCGAAGTCGCGCGGCACTGGGGCGACGCCGGCATGGCCGACGCGCCGATCGAACTGCAGCTGAGCGGCAGCGCCGGACAAAGCCTCGGCGCCTGGAACGCCGGCGGCGTGCACATCCGCGTGCAGGGCGAGGCCAACGACTACGTCGGCAAGGGCATGGCCGGCGGCTCCATTTCGCTGCGACCGCCGTCCGGTGCCGGCTTCGCCTGCGCCGAACACGTGATCATGGGCAACACCTGCCTGTACGGCGCCACCGGCGGCGAACTGTTTGCCGCCGGCAGCGCGGGCGAGCGTTTCGCGGTACGCAATTCCGGCGCGCACGCGGTCGTCGAAGGTGTCGGCGACCACGGCTGCGAATACATGACCGGCGGCGTGGTGGTGGTGCTCGGCCGCACCGGCATCAACTTCGGTGCCGGCATGACCGGCGGCTACGCCTGCGTGCTGGATGCCGACGGCGATTTCGCCGAACGCTGCAATCCCGATTCGATCACGATGCTGCGCTTGTCCGGCGCCGACATGGACGCACCCAGACACCGCCTGCGGCAATTGCTGGAGCGCCACGTCGCGCTCACCGGCAGCCGCCGCGGACGCCGCGTGCTGGCTGATTTCGAACACGAATTGCAGCGCTTCTGGATGGTCGCGCCGCGCAACGCGCAGCGCGCCCGCGCTGTGGGCGAGGCCGACGCCGGCCGGAGGGTCGCATGAGCGGGCAGGACGAGCTGTTCCGGTTCCTCGACACGCCGCGTGCGTTGCCGGCGAAGCAGCCGGCGGCCGAGCGCGTCACCCACCATCGCGAGATCCGCGGGCCGTTCACACCCGCGGATGCAACGACGCAATCCTCGCGCTGCCTCGACTGCGGCAATCCGTATTGCTCGCGCGGCTGCCCGCTGCACAACGACATCCCGGGCTGGCTGAAGCTGGTGCGTGCGGGCCGCATCATCGAGGCCTGCGAACGCATGCACCTCACCAATCCGCTGCCGGAAATCTGCGGCCGCGTGTGTCCGCAGGAACGCCTGTGCGAAGGCGCCTGCACCCTCCAGCGCGGCGAACTCGGCGCCGTCACCATTGGCGGCGTGGAACGTTTCGCGGTCGACGAGGCCGTGCGCCGCGGCTGGCGCCCCGACCTGTCCGGCGTGCGCGAGACCGGGCGACGCGTCGCGATCGTCGGCGCCGGACCCGCGGGCCTCGCCTGCGCCGACCGCCTGCGCCGCGCCGGCATCGCGGCCGACGTCTACGATCGGCACGATGAGATTGGCGGACTGCTGATGTACGGCATCCCTTCTTTCAAGCTGGAAAAAACCGTGGTGCTGCAGCGGCGACGGATCCTCGAAGGCATGGGCGTACGCTTCCACCTCGGTATCGAGATCGGCCGCGACAAAGCGTTCGCGGAATTGCTGGATGGCTACGACGCGGTGTTCACCGCCACCGGTGCCTATCGCACGCTCGACGGCGACCTGCCCGGACTTGGACTGCAAGGCGTGCAACAAGCGCTGCCGTTCCTGATCGGCACCACCGAATCCGTGCACGCCGGCAAGCCACTGGCTGCAGCGTGCGACGTCACCGGTCGCCGCGTGATCGTGCTTGGCGGCGGCGACACCGCGATGGACTGCGTGCGCACCGCGGTGCGCCTCGGCGCGCGCGAAGTCACCTGCGTGTACCGGCGTGACGAAATCGGCATGCCCGGTTCGATCAACGAAGTAACGCACGCGCGTGAGGAAGGCGTCGCCTTCCAGTACCGTTGCCAGCCGCTGGCGCTGCTCGCGAACGCGCTGGAAGTCGTGGGCACGCAACGCGTCGAGGGCGTGCGCGTCAGTGCCACCGCCGAGGTCGCCGACACTGCGACCGCTGCAACATGGAGCAACGTACCCGGCAGCGAACGCGTGCTGGCGGCTGACGCGGTGATCATCGCCTTCGGCTTCCGCGCCGCGCCGCCCGAATGGCAAGGCGGACTCGGCATCGCCAGCGACACGCAGGGACGCACGCGCGTCGGCGGCCAGGGCCGGATGCCGCAGCAGACCGCGCACCCCAAGGTCTTC
>DASSRT010000355.1:0-15428 GCA_035701705.1 Rhodanobacteraceae bacterium | reverse complement strand
CCCTGGGTACCGATGCGTGCCGGCGACATGTGCTGCATCAGGCCGAGCGCCGCGTTCTGGCGGTAGTTGTCGCGCAACACCAGCCCGGCCACCTCGTCGGTCATCGAATGCAACAGCTTGTTGCGGGCCTCGATGTCCATTTCGCCGCGCTGCACCGCGTCGTTCAGCAGGATCTTGATGTTGACCTCGTGATCCGAGGTATCCACGCCAGCCGAGTTGTCGATGAAGTCTGTGTTCAGCAACACGCCGTTCAGCGCGGCTTCGATGCGACCCTTCTGCGTGAAGCCGAGATTGCCGCCCTCGCCCACCACCTTGCAGCGCAGCTCGCCGCCATTGATGCGCAGCGCATTGTTGGCGCGGTCGCCGACGTCGGCGTTCGATTCCGACACCGCCTTGACGTAGGTGCCGATGCCGCCGTTCCACAACAGGTCGACCGGCGCCTTCAGGATCGCCGTCATCAGTTCGGTCGGCGACAGCGATTCCACGCCTTCGGCAATGCCGAGCGCCGCGCGCATTTCCGGCGTGATCGCCACGGCCTTGAGGCTGCGCGGGAACACGCCGCCACCGCTGGAGATCTTCGCCTTGTCGTAGTCCTCCCACGACGAGCGCGGCAGCGCGAACATGCGCTCGCGTTCGACGAACGAGGCCTCCGCCTCGGGATTCGGATCGATGAAGATGTGGCGATGGTCGAAGGCCGCGAGCAGGCGCGCGTGGCGCGAGCGCAACAGGCCGTTGCCGAACACGTCGCCGGACATGTCGCCGATGCCGACGCAGGTGAAGTCCTCGTTCTGGCAATCGTGGCCGAGCGCGCGGAAATGGCACTTCACCGATTCCCAACCACCGCGCGAGGTGATGCCCATGTCCTTGTGGTCGAAGCCCGCCGAACCACCGGAGGCGAACGCGTCGCCCAGCCAGTAGCCGTGCGCGACCGAAATGCCGTTGGCGATGTCGGAAAACTTCGCGGTGCCCTTGTCGGCGGCAACCACGAGATAGGGATCGTCCGCGTCGTGGCGGACCACGTCGATCGGATGCACGACCTTGTCGGCCTTGGTGTCGATGTTGTCGGTGATATCGAGCAGGCCGTTCATGAACATCTTGTAGCAGGCGATGCCCTCGTCGAGCTGCGCGTCGCGCTCGGCGGGCGGACGCTTGACGAAGAAACCGCCTTTGGAACCGACCGGCACGATCACGGTGTTCTTCACCATCTGCGCCTTCACCAGCCCCAGCACTTCGGTGCGGAAGTCTTCGCGGCGATCCGACCAGCGGATGCCGCCGCGTGCGACCGGACCGAAACGCAGGTGCACGCCTTCCACGCGCGGCGCATACACCCAGATCTCGCGATACGGCACCGGCTTCGGCACGTCCGGCACCTGGTGCGAATCGAACTTGTAGGCGATGTATTCGGCCGGCTGGCCGGCGTGCGTCTGGAAATAGTTGGTGCGCAAGGTGGCGCGGATCTGGCCCATGAAACCGCGCAGGATGCGGTCGTCGTCGAGGCTGGCGACGTTGGCGAGCAACGCCTTGATGGCGTTGACCAGGCCTTCCACTTGCTCGTCACGCGGCTTTTCGAGCAACGCGGCAACGTTCGCGACGAAACCCGGGTTGGCATCGGCGACGGCCTTTGGCGTCAGCGTGCCGAGTTCGCGCTCCAGCGCTTCGCGCGCAGCCTTGCGGGCTGCCGCATCACCGGTCTCGCGCCGCGGATCGAACTTGGCTTCGAACAACTCGACCAACAGGCCCGCGATCATCGGGTAACGATTGAGCGTTTCTTCCATGTACGCCTGCGAGAACGGCGTGCCGACCTGCTGCTGGTATTTGCAGTAGCCGCGCAGCATCGCGATCTGGCGCCAGCTCAAGCCGGCACGCAACACCAGGGCATTGAAGTGGTCGTTCTCGGCGAGGCCGTGCCAGATCGCATCGAAGGCACCCTCGAAACGCGCATGGGTGTCCTCGAGCTTGAACGTCATCGGCAGCGCCGGACGCACCACGAAATCCTGCACGCAGGCCGTGGCACCGGGAACTTCGAGGCTGTGCACCTGCTCGGTGTCGACCTTGAGGCCGGCGTTTTCGAGCAGCGGCAGCGCGTCCGACAACGGGATATCGTGGCCGGCGCGAAAGATGCGGAAGTGCAGTTCGCCTGGCTTGCGGTACGACTCGTGGAATGCAAGGCGCATGTCCTGGCCGGCATCGGTCATCGCGGTGAGGATGCCCACGTCCTCGGCGGCCCGCGCCGGCGTGGCGTCTTCGATGTAGCCGGCGCTGAAAGCCCGGCCCCAGCGGTTCGCCAGCTGGGTACCGCGTTCTTCGCCGTTGCCACCCACCAGCGCGTCGCGCATTTCGTCGTGCCAGCTGCGCACGATCGGTGCCAACAATGCGTCCAGCTTCGCCTCGTCGATGGCCACCTCTTCACCCGCGCGCGGACGCACGGTCACGTGGATGCGCGCCATCGGCGAATCGCCGATCTGGGTGTTGGCATCGGCGTGCGCGCCGTGGAGTTCGTCCTTCAGCATCTGCGCGACGCGCTCGGCGACCGCGGGGCTGTAGTGGTCGCGTGGCACGAACACGAGGCACGAATAGAATCGGCCATAGGCATCGCGGCGCACGAACACCTTCGCACGACGACGCTCGTTCACGTCGAAGATCCCGGTGGCAAGCTTGTGCAGTTCGTCGGTCGTCGACTGCAGCAGTTCGTCGCGCGGCAGGCTTTCGAGGATCGAGCGGAAGGCTTTGCCGGAATGCGATTGCGGGCGCAAGCCGGAACGCTCCGCCGCGGAGTCGAACTTCTTGCGTACCAGCGGCACGTCCTGTGCGCGGCGCATGTAGGCCGTCGACGTGTACAGGCCGAGGAAGCGCTTTTCGCTGACCGGCTTGCCGTGGCCGTCGAAACTCAGCACGCCGATGTAATCCATGTAGCCCTGGCGATGCACGCGCGAGCGCGCATTGGTCTTGGTCAGGATGATCGCGTCCATCGAACCCGACTGCGGCAAGCGGCTCGCGATCAGGCTCTTGGTGGAACGCGGCGTGGTTGCCAGTGCGGGATCGCGCAGGATGCCGAGGCCGGATTCCGCACGCGCCTTCAGCAATTCGTCTCCATGTTCGGCCACCACGTCGTATTCGCGGTAGCCAAGGAAGGTGAAATGGTTGTCCGCGGCCCAGCGCAGGAAGGCCTGGCCCTCGGCCAGTTCGTCGGCGCCCAGCGGCGTTTTTTCCCGCGGCAGCGACTCGGCGATCGCCAGCATCTTGTCGTGCATCGCCTGCCAATCCGACACCGCGGCGCGCACGTCGCCGAAGGCAGCTTCGGCGGAAGCCTGCAGCGACTGCAGGGTGGCCTCATCGACGCGGTCGACTTCGGCGTGGGTGATCGACTCGGCCCCATGGGCGTTGTCGCAAGCCGCGATCTCGGTGACGTTGCCCTGTGCATCGCGCCGGACCTTGAGCACGGGGTGGATCAGGCGATGCATGCGCAGGCCCGCAGCCGCCACCACCATTTCCAGCGAATCGACGAGGAACGGTGCGTCATCGGTCACCACCTCGATCACCGAATGCGGGCAGGTCCAGCCGTTCTCCTGACGGTCGGGATTGAACGCGCGCACGCTGGCGCGGCCGGCCGGGCGGCTGCGGAACCAGCGAAACAGATCCGCGCACATGGCCGCCCAATTGTCTTCACCGCGGCGCCGCAGCAGCTCGCCACTCACTTCCCCGCTCACCAGTTTCGCGAAGCTCTCGGCGGCGGCGGCGTCTGCCGGTGCGACCAGGCCTCGGACAGCGGCCGCGATTGCGGCGACTTCAGCACCCCCGGTGGGGGCACGCAGTGCGTTCATGTCGATTGTCGATGAGCTAAAAAGGAACGCATAGGATACCGCCGCGCCCACGGGTCGTTCCAGTTTTGCGGCCACCGGAAAGCCCGCAGCAGCCCGTCGTACGGGCATGGCGAGCGCGCACCCGCACGCCTTGCGCACAACTTTGCGGCGCGCGCATGTGACGGATGGCCCACGGCAAGTTGCCGCGGTTCCGGCGATAATGGGCAATTGGTGTGCCGCCCAGTAGAGAAACCGAGATGACCCAATCACTGCTGCGTGGCGCGTCGATCGCGGCCTTGGTGGTGTTGCTCGCAGGCTGCGGCCACAAGGCGCCGCCAGCGCCGGTCGCTCCGGAAGTGGGCGTGGTGACGGCCAACGCATCCAGCATCCCGATCGTTTACAGCTATCCCGGGCGCCTCGCGGCGACGCTCACGGCGCAGGTACGGGCGCGGGTGACCGGCATCGTGCTGCAGCGCGTCTACAAGGAAGGCACCGACGTCAAGGCTGGCGACGTGCTGTTCAAGATCGATCCGGCGCCGCTCCAGGCCAGCTTGCGCCAGGCCGAGGCCCAGCTGGCGCAGGCCCAGGCCAGCGCCCACAACGCCACGCTGACCGCCAAGCGCAGCCGGCAATTGGGCGCCACGGGCGTCCTTTCCAGGCAGGATGTCGACAACGCCATCGCCGCCGCGGCCGAGGCCAGCGCTGCCGTGAAGGCTGCGCGCGCCACCGTCGCGAACGCGAAGATCAATCTCGGCTACGCCACCGTCACCGCACCGATCAGTGGCCGCGCCGGTCGCGCCAACGTGACCCAGGGCGCGCTGGTGTCACCCACCGACGTCAATCCGCTGACCACCGTGCAGGTGATCGATCCGATCTACGCGAATTTCAGCGAGCCGATGGCGGAAGTCGAGCGACTGCGCGCGGCGGAAAAAGGCGGCCAGCTGAAACTCGCCGCGCCCAACCGGGCCGAAGTGCAAATCGTGCTGCCGGACGGCACCGTGTATTCACACCAGGGCACCCTCGACTTCACCGACCTCGCGGTCGATCCGGCCACCGGCGCGGTGGACCTGCGCGCGGTCATTCCCAATCCCGACCATGCCCTGCTGCCGGGAATGTTCGTGAAGGTCCGACTGACGCTCGCGACGCTGCACAACGCATTCCTGCTGCCGCAGAGCGCAATCCAGCGGGACAACGATGGCGCCTACGTCTACGTGGTCGGCAGCAGTGACAAGATCGAGGAGAAGCGGGTCAAGCTCGGCGCGCAGCGCGGCGGCGACTGGATCGTGTTGAGCGGCCTCGATGCAGGTGCCCGGGTCGTGGCATCCGGCATCCAGAAGGCGCGCGCTGGCGAGAAGGTCACGCCGGTCGCGTACAAGGAAGCGGGGAATGGGGATGGGTAGCGGGGGCGCGCAAATCGGCTTCGCGCGTGGACTGGAACGCTTCCAGACTGCGCGGGTGCGCGTTCCGTGCGCTCCCGGGCTGGCCCAGGCGTCTGGGTGGGCACCCCCGCTGCCCGCCCGCCGCCCCTGTGTTCACGCGCGAACATCCCTAGCCCTTCGCAAACCACACACACCCTGACCCATGCCGCAATTCTTCATCGATCGTCCGGTTTTCGCGTGGGTGCTCGCGATCCTGATCACGCTGGGCGGCACCATCGCGATCCTCAACCTGCCGATCGAGGCCTACCCCACCATCGCGCCGCCGAGCGTACAGATTCGCGCGAGCTATCCCGGCGCGAACGCGCAGGTGGTGCAAAGCACGGTCACGCAGGTGATCGAGCAGAACCTTTCCGGCATCGACCACCTGCTGTATTTCAGCTCGTCGTCCGATTCCACCGGCTCGGCCAACATCAGCCTGTATTTCGAACCCGGCACCAACCTCGATACCGCCGCGGTGCAGACCCAGAACGCGGTGAACGCCGCGGAACCACGCCTGCCCGCCGCCGTGAACAACCTGGGCGTCACGGTGCGGAAATCGAACTCCGGATTCCTGATGGGCATTTCGCTGCAGGACAAGACCGGCCACCTCGATCCCACCGCGCTCAACAACGTCATTGCCGCGCAACTGATCGATCCGATCTCGCGCGTGGACGGTGTCGGCAGCATCAACCAGTTCGGCGCGCCCTACGCGATGCGGATCTGGCTGAATCCGCTGAAGCTGCAAGGCTACGGCCTCACCGCGACCGACGTGCTGGACGCGGTACGGGCGCAGAACGTGATGTTCGCGGCGGGCTCCGTGGGCGCGGAGCCCGCGGTGAACGGCCAGGGCATCACTGCAACGGTGTCGGCCGAATCGAGCTTCACCACGCCCGCGCAATTCCGCCACATCATCCTGCGAACCAATCCCGACGGCACCACGGTGACCTTGGGTGACGTCGCCCGGGTCGGGCTTGGCTCCGACCGCTACGGCAACTTTTCCCGCTTGAACGGTCAGCCGGTGGCGTCGTTCGGTATCTCGCTGTTGCCGGGCGCCAACGCGTTGTCGGTTGCGGATGCCGTGCAGGCGAAGATGAAGGAGTTGGCGAAGAACTTGCCACCGGGCGTCACCTGGAGCATTCCGTTCGAAAGCTACACCTTCGTCAGGGTGTCGATCGAGGAAGTGGTGAAAACACTGGGCGAGGCGATCGTGCTGGTGTTCCTGGTGATGCTGCTGTTCCTGCAGAACCTGCGCGCCACGCTGATCCCCACGCTGGTGGTGCCGGTAGCGTTGACCGGCGCCTTCCTCGGACTGTACGCCTTCGGATTCTCGATCAACGTGCTGACCCTGTTCGGGCTGGTGCTCGCCATCGGCATCGTGGTGGACGACGCGATCGTGGTGGTCGAGAACGTCGAGCGCATCATGCGCGAGGAAGGCTTGCCCGCCAGGGAAGCCACCCGCAAGGGCATGACCCAGATCACCGGCGCGATCATCGCGGTGACCACGGTGCTGGCCTCGGTGTTCGTGCCGGCCGCGCTGATGCCGGGCAGCGTCGGCGCGATCTATCGCCAGTTCTCGGTGACCATCGCGGTGTCGATGCTGCTCTCGGCGCTGATGGCGCTGACCTTCACGCCGGCGCTCTGCGCCAGCCTGTTGCGCCCCGAGCACGAACACGCCAACCGCTTCCTGCGCGCGTTCAACAACGGCTACGAAAGCGTCGCGCGCCATTACCTCGCGCGCCTCGGCAAGGCCGTGCGCCACACGCCGCGCTGGATGGCGGGCTACGCGCTGGCGATCGTGGTGGCCGTGCTGTTGCTGGCGCACCTTCCGTCGAGCTTCGTGC
Organism: Rhodanobacteraceae bacterium; assembly: GCA_035701705.1. Lineage (GTDB taxonomy): Bacteria > Pseudomonadota > Gammaproteobacteria > Xanthomonadales > Rhodanobacteraceae > 66-474. The sequence continues at coordinate 8,369 of DASSRT010000355.1, read as the reverse complement.
CGCAGGAAGACCAGGGCGAAGTCGTGGCCACCATCCAGTTGCCGCCCGGCGCAACAGTCGAGCGCACCCGAGCCGTGATGAAGCAGATCGAGGGCATCGTCGAGAAGGATCCTGCGGTCGCCAACGTCTTCACGATCGGCGGCTTCAGCTTCATCGGGCGCGGCGAGAACGCCGGCATGGCCTTCATCCACCTGAAGGACTGGAGCGACCGCTCGCGCACCGCCGACCAAGTCATCCATGACTTGAACGACAAGTTCGCAGGCATCCGCAATGCGCAGGTGTTCGCGATGAACCAGGCCGTCATCCGCGGGCTTGGCCGTTTTGCGGGCTTCGACTTCGAGCTCGAGGACCGCGGCGGCCTCGGGCACCAGGCGCTGGTCGAGGCCAAGGACAAGCTGATCGCGGAAGCTGCCAAGGACAAGCGTCTCGCCAACGTGCACATCAACGGGATGGAAGACGCGCCGACCGTGGACATGCAGGTCGATCGCGTGCAGGCGCAATCAATGGGATTGTCGGTGACCGACGTTTACAACGCGATCCAGTTGATGCTGTCGCAGGTCAACGTCAACGACTTCTATTACCAGGGACGCGTGCTGCGGGTGCAGATGGAAGCCGACGCACCATTCCGGATGAGCCCGTCCGACATTTCCAACTTCTACACGCGCTCGTCGACCGGCGCGATGGTGCCGCTGTCCAGCGTGGTCTCGACCAAGTGGTCGATGGCAGCACCGGAACTCGACCGCTACAACGGCACCGGTTCGATCGGCATCACCGGTACCGCCGCGCCGGGTTACAGCTCGGGCGATGCGATCGCGGCGATGCAGGAACTGGTTGCGAAATACCTGCCGTCGAGTTTCGGTTACGAGTGGACCGGCCAGTCGTTGCAGGAAATCCTGTCGGGCGCGCAGGCGCCGATGCTGTTCGGGCTTTCGATCTTCGTGGTGTTCCTGTGCCTGTGCGCGCTGTACGAAAGTTGGTCGATTCCCGTGGCGGTGATGCTGGTGATCCCGCTCGGCATCCTCGGCTCCGTGGCGCTCACCAGCATCCGCGGGTTGCAGGACGACGTGTACTTCAAGATTGGCCTGATCGCAATCATCGGCCTGTCGGTGAAGAACGCGATCCTGATCGTGCAGTTCGCGGTGGATGAACAGAAACAGGGCAAGGGCCTGATCGCCGCGACACTCGAGGCCTGCCGCATCCGCCTGCGCCCGATCCTGATGACTTCGATCGCCTTCATCCTCGGCGTGCTGCCGCTGGCGATCTCGACCGGCGCCGGCGCCAACAGCCGCCACGCGATCGGCACCGGCGTGGTCGGTGGCATGTTGGGCGCGACCGCACTCGGCATCATGCTGGTGCCGGTGTTCTACGTGGTGGTGCGCAGGTTGCTCGGCGACAAGAGCGACGGCACGGAACATGCCGACGATGGCGACGAGGTGATCCGGCCGTTCGATTGAGCGCGGTGACGACGCGCTTCGGCGCGCGACGCGCGCCGTGATTTTCGACGCCCGTCCCCACTCAAAACCAGAAACGGAGGCCGGCGACAAACTGCATGTCGCTGGCAGGTTCGCCTTGCGCGCGCGCGAAATCGGCGCTGCGGCCATGGCGTTGCCGCCAGATCACGCCGACGTACGGCGCGAATTCGCGCCTGATTTCGTAGCGCAGGCGGATGCCGAGTGCGACATCGGACAAACCGGAGCCGATGCCGCGCTGCGGATCGTCCTTGCCGTAGAGGTTCAGCTCCAGTCTGGGTTGCAACACCAGTCGCTGCGTCAGCAGTTCTTCATATTCGACCTCGACGCGTGCGGCGGTGCGGCCGTTCTGGCCGAGATAGAACGTCGCTTCGGTTTCGAACCAGTACGGCGCCAAACCCTGCACGCCGAATGCGGCCCAACTTCGACCCGGCCCCTCGCCGAAGTCGTGGCGCACACCGAGTTGCGTACTCCAATAGGTACTGGCGGCGTGATCCCAAAGCGCCTCGGTGCGCAGGTCTTCAAGCTTGCCGCGAGCGGACTCGCCCTCGAACTTCAACCACAGCTTGTTGAAGTCCGCGCCATACCAGAATTGTCCGTCCAGCATGGCGGCGTCGTTGCCGTGGTTGTCGAACGCGTATTCGAGCTGGTCGATCAGCAGCATGCCGAAGCTGGCGTGGTCGAACATCTCCATGCCCGGCATGTCGGTGTAGCGGTACCCGTCCGAATAATCCGCGCTGCGTGCGCCGGGCGGCGCCTTGCCGCCCTGCATGGAAGGCATGTCCGCGTGCTGCATCGAAGGCATGCCCATGCCCTGCGCAAGGCCCCCGGGCCGTGGCCGCGTGCCGATCATTTGGCCGAAGTGCAGTTGTTGCGTCGCGACCGGTTGCGATGGCGGCATCGACTCACTCGCAGTGGGGACGGTGCCGTGCTGCATCGCAGGGTGCTGCGGCATCGCTGCAGCCGGCACGGAAGACATGCCCATCCCGTGCACGCTTTCGGCGGAACTCGCCGAGGCAGGTTTGGCCGATCGCGGCTTCCGCGATTTCATCGGGGTGGGTCTGGACGCAGGCATGCCATGCATCGAGCCCATGTGCATGTCTTGCATGTCCATGCCCTGCATGGATTGCGCGGACGAGGCAGAGGCTGGCGTCGTGGATGATCGTGCTGGCGTCTGCATGTCGTGCATGCCGCCCTGCCGTGCCGCGGCCGGCAACGCAAGCGCCACACCCAAGGCGATGAGGGCGATGCGGGAGCAGTTCGCATTCACGCGGTCACCACCTCGCGGAACATGCCCGCTTCCATGTGGTAGAGCAGATGGCAGTGGTACGCCCAGCGGCCCGGATTGTCGGCCGTGACCGCGTACGTCACGCGCTGCGCCGGCTGCACGTTGATGGTGTGCTTGCGCGCGATCACCTGCCCTTGCGGATTTTCCAGTTCGCTGAAAATGCCGTGCAGGTGGATCGGGTGGTTCATCATGGTGTCGTTGCACAGCACGATGCGGATGCGTTCGCCGTACGGGAAATGCACGGGCCTGGCGTCGGAATACTTCACGCCGTCGAACGACCAGATGAAGCGTTGCATGTTGCCGGTGAGATGCAGCTCGATCTCGCGGCTCGGTTCGCGTGGATCGCTGGCGCCACCGACTACCTGCAGATCCGCATAGGTCAGCACGCGCCGGCCGTTGTCGCGCAGGCCCACGCCCGGGTCATCAAGGTTGGTGCGCGGATAATCCACGCGCATGTCCACGCCCGGATTGTGGTATTCGGTGCGCGCGTGATGCGCCTTGACCATGCCGGCCATGTCCATGCCGTCGTGCTGCATGCCCTGCATCGTCGACATGTCCATGCCGGGCATCGCGGCGTGATCCGGGCCGTGCGTGCCATGGCCCTGCTGCGCCATCGCGCCCATCATGTCCACCATGGTCAGCGTCGGCACGGCGTCCATCATCGGTACTTCGGCTTCCATGCCGGATCGCGTGGCCAGCGTGCCGCGCGCGTATCCGGAGCGGTCGATGGACTGGGCGAAGATGGTGTAGGCGCGGTCTTCCTGCGGCTGCACGATCACGTCGTAGGTCTCGGCCACCGCGATCCGGAACTCGTCCACCGCGACCGGCTGCACGTCCTGGCCGTCCGCCGAAATCACGCTCATCTTCAGGCCCGGGATGCGCACGTCGAAATAGCTGTTGGCCGAGCCGTTGATGAAGCGCAGCCGTACCCGCTCGCCGGGCTTGAACAGGCCCGTCCAGTTGCCGGCGGGCGTGGTGCCATTCATCAGATACGTGTAGGTGAAGCCACTGATGTCGATGGCATCGCGCGGACTCATCCGCATCCGATTCCACATCGCACGCGCCTGCAACGCGCCACGCAAGCCGAGCATGGATGCATCACGCAGGAAATCCGGCAACGTCAGCTCGTTGAAGTTGAAGTAGTCGCTCTGCTTCTTGAGGATCGCGAAGATGCGTGCCGGGTCGAGATCGGTCCAGTCATTCAGCATCACCACGTAATCGCGTTCGGACGGAATGCGCTCGCCGTTCGCGGGTTCGATCACCAGCGCCCCATACGGGCCGGTTTGTTCCTGGAAATGCGAGTGGCTGTGGTACCAGTAGGTGCCGCTCTGTTTCACCGGGAAGCGGTAGACGAACGTTTCGCCGGGCGCGATGCCCGGAAAACTGATGCCGGGCACGCCGTCCATGTCCGCCGGCAGGACGATGCCGTGCCAGTGGATCGAGCTTTGCACCGGCAGGTGATTGGTGACGCGCAACGTGACGTTGGTGCCTTCGCGCCAACGCAGGATCGGTCCCGGCAACAGGCCGTTGATGGCTTGCGCGGTGGCGGGATGGCCGGTGAAGTTGGCCGGGATGGCGCCGATTTCAAGATTGAACTCGGTACCGGACAAACCGTTTTGTTGGCCCGGGGCGGTCGCTGCCCACGACAGCCTTGGCCACGCACCGAGCGCGGCAGCCGCACCGCCCAGCGCCAGGCCCTGGACGAAACGGCGGCGTGAAAACCCGGGCAATGCCAAGCCCGGAAGAGATTTGCGATCTTTCACGTTGAACTCCCGAACAGCGCGTGTTGTTGCGCGCCAAATGCGATCAAGACGAACGTTTGCCGCGAGCGGAATCGCAGGCAAGCGCGAGCAGGCGGCGCATGCGCCGCGATCGGGAGTCAGGCGATGGGTGGTCGCAACGGCGGCGCGGTTGCCGTCTGCGCGGGCGCTTCATGCAAGGGAACCAGCACGGGCGCGTGCAGCGCTATCCAAGCCATGTCGAGGCCGGGCACCCCGACGATACCGTTGCAAAACGATGCACAATAACAATGATCGTGTTGGCAGCAGCCATGGCCGGCGGGATGCGCAGGTGCAGGCGAGGCAAGGGATTTGTGCCCCATCACCATGCCATCGCAGTGCGTTGCAGCATCTCCGCCCATCGTCATTGCCGTTGGCGAATGACCGCCATCAGGCATGGCGAGAGGCTGCGCGAACGCTGTGGTGACCAGCGCCGTCCACGCGAGCAGTGCCAGTACCAGCAAGCTGCGGAAAACGCGGGAACGGGGGCGGAGCCAACGGTGCATGGCGGGAAGCGTAGCCTCGCGCTGCGCGACCGGCAACCTCGGATCAAGCCAGGTGTTGGCCCGGTTTGAAATTCGGTGCGCTCAGAGCGCAGGCCCGAGTCGTGGCGCAACAAAAAGGGCTCCAAGGCAAGCCTGGAGCCCTTCATGCGTGCGACATCGCGCGACGATCAACCGATCAGCTGGCGTCCCGGACGCTCCGCGGCGCGCTGCCCGATGACCGGCAGCGTGCTTATTCCGCGCTGGCAGCCGCGCGCTTGTTGTGTGCCGCGAGGTCTTCGGCGATACGTGCCGCCTTGCCTTCCAGGCCACGCAGGTAGTACAGCTTGGCGCCGCGCACCTTGCCGTGGCGCTTCACCTCGACGGAGTCGATCGCCGCGCTGTGCGACTGGAACACGCGCTCGACGCCGGTGCCGTGCGACATCTTGCGCACGGTGAAGGCCGAGTGCAGTCCGCGGTTGCGGCGCGCAATCACCACGCCCTCGAACGCCTGCACGCGCTCGCGATTGCCTTCCTTGACCTTCACGTTCACGACGATGGTGTCGCCCGCGGAGAACTCCGGCAGCTTGCGGCCCATCTGTGCGGTTTCGAATTGTTCAATGATCTTGTTCATGGGGGTTGCCCTTGTGTTCGCGTTTGAATTCTTCCAGCAGGCGTTGGTCGACAGCGGCCAACGCCAATCCTTGCAACAACTCCGGGCGGCGCAACCAGGTGCGGCCCAGTGACTGCTTGCGGCGCCAGAGTGCGATCGCCGCATGGTCGCCCGACAACAACACCGCGGGCACGTCGCCGTACTCGTGGCTGACCGGCCGCGTGTAGTGCGGGCAATCCAGCAGGCCGTCCGAGAACGAGTCCTGCACCGCGGATTGCGCATCACCCAGCGCGCCTTCCTGCAACCTGCCGACCGCGTCGATCAGCACCGCCGCGGCGATTTCACCGCCCGACAGCACGTAATCGCCAATCGACAGTTCCTCGTCGACCTCGCGTTCGATCAGGCGCTCGTCGATTCCTTCGTAGCGCCCGCACAGCAAAATCATCCGTGGCAGTTTCGCCAGCTGCTGCACTTTTTCCTGCGTGAGCCGCTTTCCCTGCGGGCTCAGGTAAATCACCGGCGCCGATTCACTCGTCGCCTGCCGGGCCGCCGCCAGCGTGCGCCGCAGCGGCTCGACCAACATCACCATCCCCGGACCGCCGCCACAAACCGTGTCGTCGACCCGGCGATACCCGCCATCGGCGTGGTCGCGCGGATTCCACGCCGCCACGTCCAGCAAACCGCGTTCGACGGCCCGTCCGATCACCCCGAAACCGGTGCATTGCTGCACGAACTCCGGGAACAGCGTGACGACATCAATCCTCATTGTGCTCGGCCGTCACTAACCACCCGGGAAGACTCGGAAGAACCGTCGCGAGCGATGGCAGATTGCGTGACGCCGGAGCGCAGGAAGCGGAGTGCACACGTCAGTACATGAGCATTCCGAGCACCGCCGACACACAAGCTGCCAAGCACAGCAGGTTATTCCTGAGTTTTCCTAATCGTCCTTGTCCCAATCGACCGTAATGCACCCGGCATCCAGATCGACCGCTTTCACGTACACATCCACCACGTACGGAATCAAGCGTTCCCGCCCGGCTTCGTCGCGCGTCACCAGTACGTCGTGCGCGCCGTTGTCGAACAGGTGGCTGACGCGACCGAGGTCGTCATCCGCCAGGTTCCGTACTTGCAAACCTTCCAGGTCCACCTGGTAATACTCGCCGGCTTCCAGTTCCGGCAGTGCTGCGCGCGGGATGAAAATCTTCGTTCCCACCAAGGCCGCCGCCGCGTCGCGATCAGCGATTCCCGCCAGCGTCGCCACGATGCCCTTGCCTTGCGCATGTCCCTGCGCGTCGGCAATTTCCTCAACGGCACCAGACGGGCGTTCCAGCAACCACGGCTTGTAACCGAAGATTGCCAGGCGCGGCTCGCTGAACGACTCCAGCTTCACCGCACCGTGCACGCCGTGCACGCCCACGATCCGCCCGAGCAGCACAGGCCGCCCGTCGTTCATTGCATCAGGCAGCGGCAGCTTGCTGCTTGCCCGCTTCCTTGGCCAGTGCGGCAACCTTGTCCGAGCACTGGGCGCCCTTGGCAACCCACGCGTTCAACTTCGCCACGTCCAGCACCAGGCGCTTGTCGTGCGAGCCTGCAGCTCCCGGATTGAAATAACCGAGGCGCTCGATGCTGCGACCGTCGCGGGCGCTGCGCTGGTCGGTCACCACCACGTGGTAGAACGGGCGGCCCTTGGCGCCGGCGCGCGAAAGACGAATACGTACCATGATTCAAGACTCCACAGGATCGGATGCGGCCCGGAATCGGAGCGATCACGGACGCGGAAACCGGGCATTGTAACGGACTTTTCGGGGTTTTTCAGCAGGTTTCGGCGATTGGCCATGGTCCGCTTTGAAATTCCGTTCACCCTGAGCGTAGGCCCGAACGGGCCGAAGTCGAGGGGCAGCGTGCGTTTCGATTCCGCCCGCTGCGCGGGCTGCGCTCAACGCGAACGGCAAAGATTCAAATTGCGCCACTACTCGGCGATTGACCTGCCAGCGGAACCCTCAGCGCGGCGGCATGCCGCGCCCACCCATGCCTTTCATCGCGCCCGACATCTGCCGCATCAGGCCTTTCATGCCGCCGCGGGCGAACTTGCCCATCATCTTTTCCATCTGTGTGTACTGCTTCAGCAGGCGGTTGACGTCGGCCGGCTGGGTGCCGGAACCGCGCGCGACGCGGGCGCGGCGTGAACCATTCAGCAAATCGGGATGCCGGCGCTCCTTCCTGGTCATCGAACCGATGATGGCCATCATCTTGTGCACTTCCTTGTCGTTGACCTGCGATTTCACCTTGTCCGGCAGGCCGGAGACACCCGGCAGTTTCTCCATCAGGCCGGCCAGCCCGCCCATGTTGAGCATCTGGTCGAGCTGGTCGCGCATGTCGTTCAGGTCGAAGCGCTTGCCCTTGGCGACTTTCGCGGCAAGCTTGGCGGCCTTGTCGGCGTCGGTCTTCTGCTGCACGTCCTCGATCAGCGACAGCACGTCGCCCATGCCGAGGATGCGCGTGGCCATGCGATCTGGATGGAACGGTTCCAGCGCGTCGGTCTTCTCGCCGGCGCCGAGGAACTTGATCGGCCGCCCGGTGATGTAGCGCACCGACAACGCCGCGCCGCCACGCGCGTCGCCATCGACCTTGGTCAGGATCACGCCCGTGAGCGGCAGCGCTTCGGAAAAATGTTTGGCGGTGTTGGCCGCGTCCTGTCCGGTCATCGAATCGACCACGAACAGGGTTTCGACGGGATCG
>DASSRT010000354.1:0-6850 GCA_035701705.1 Rhodanobacteraceae bacterium | reverse complement strand
CGACGACAGTGTCTGCACGCCGCGATCGAGGCCGATGATGTCGCGGATGTACGCGGCCTTGCGCTGGTAGCGGCCGACCACGCCGCAGATCAGCGCGTCGGCATCGCCGCGATCGACCATCAGCGCCGCGATCGCGGTGGGGCGCGAGCGTACCACCGACTTCGCCAGCGCCGGCGTGATCCCGCGCCGCTGCATCAGCGCGTAGTAATGCTGCCAGTAGTCATCGAAGCGCGGGTCGGAATGCAGGTTGACCAGCTCGAAATCGCGGCCTTCCTGCAGGCGCAGCCCGATGCGGTCGATGCGGCGCGTGATGATTTCCGGGCGGCCGATCAAAATCGGCTTCACCAGTTGTTCGTCGACCAGGGTCTGCACCGCGCGCAGCACGACTTCCTCTTCGCCTTCGGCGTAGGCGACGCGCATCGGATGCGCGCGCGCGCGTTCGAACACCGGCTTCATCGCGAGGCCGGTGCGGAACACGAACTGGCTGAGCTTGTCGATGTACGCGTGCAGGTCGGCGAGCGGATGCGTGGCCACGCCCGAATCCATCGCGGCCCTGGCCACCGCCGGCGCCACCTGCACCAGCAGGCGCGGATCGAACGGGCGCGGAATCAAATAATCCGCGCCGAAATGCGGCACCTTGCCGCCGTAGGCGCGCTGGGCCACGTCCGAGGCTTCGCGCCGCGCGAGTTCGGCAATCGCGTGCACGCAGGCGACCTTCATTTCCTCGTTGATCCCGGTGGCGCCGACATCCAGCGCGCCGCGGAAGATGTATGGGAAGCACAAGGCGTTGTTGACCTGGTTCGGGTAGTCCGAACGGCCGGTGGCGATCACCGCGTCGGGCTTGGCCGCGCGCGCTTCCTCGGGCGTGATCTCGGGCGTCGGATTGGCCAGCGCGAGGATCACCGGACGGTCGGTCATGGTCGCGACCATCGCGCGCGTCAGCACGCCGCCGGCGGAGACGCCGAGGAACACGTCGGCGCCCTTGACGATTTCCGCCAGCGTGCGCGCCTTCGTCTTGCGCACGTAACGTTCGAGGCTGCGGTCGAGCCCGGGCCGGCCTTCGTAGAGCACGCCATCCTTGTCGCTGACCAGGATGTTTTGCGGCTTGACGCCAAGCTGCACCAGCATGTCGAGGCAGGCGATGCCCGCGGCACCGGCGCCGGATGCGGCAACCTTCACGTCGCCGATCTGCTTGCCGACCACGATCAGGGCATTGGTGAGCGCGGCGCCGACGATGATCGCGGTGCCGTGCTGGTCGTCGTGGAACACCGGGATGTTCATGCGCTCGCGCAACTTGCGCTCCACGTGGAAGCATTCCGGGGCCTTGATGTCTTCGAGGTTGATACCGCCGAAGGTGGGTTCCAGCGCGGCGATGATGTCGACCAGCTTGTCCGGGTCGTGCTCGTCGATCTCGATGTCGAACACGTCGATGCCGGCGAACTTGCGGAACAGCATGCCCTTGCCTTCCATCACCGGCTTGCCGGCGAGCGGGCCGATGGATCCCAGGCCCAGCACCGCGGTGCCGTTGGTGATGACGCCGACAAGGTTGCCGCGCGCGGTCAGGGCGTGGGCCTCGTTGGGGTCGTCCACGATTGCCTCGCAGGCGGCGGCCACGCCCGGCGAATAGGCCAGCGACAAGTCGCGTGCGGTCAGCAGCGACTTGGTGGGCGTGATGCGGATTTTTCCGGCCGGCGCGTGCCGGTGGTATTCCAACGCCGCTTGCTTGAGTTCCTCGGGAAGGCTGGCCATGTTGCATTTGCGCGATTTCGGACCGTTCATCCTAACACTTCGGCGGTTCCGGATCGGCATGCCGAGTGCCGGAAAACCCGCTACAGTCGGCCGCGATATCCGTCGATTGCCGGGGGGCGCGGACGCATGGATCGTGGCTGGTTGCGTTGGTTGTTGCTGCTGGGCCTGTGCTGGCCGTTCGCGGCTTGGGCTGGCAGTGCGGCCGTCCGCGTCGTCGAGCTGCCGGGCCCGCCGGCCGCGATGGGCGCCACGCCGGCACTGCCGGCCGGATCGGAACCCGCGAGCACGCGCGTGTGGCTGCATGCCCCGCATGACCGCGCGGTCTGGCGCGCCCTGTATCTTGCCGGCGACTGGACGCAGGCCAGCCCGCCGCTGCTGTCGATCGGCGGCAACACGCGTTCGCGGGTGACGGCGTACCTGCCGCCCGACTACCGTCCACATACCGACACCATTTTCGAGACGTCGCTGGATCCGACTTTCTCGCACCACGAAGTCGTGTACCGCTTGCCGCCGCGGTTGCGCGCCAACCAGCCGATTTACGTGGAACTGGGCGATCCCGGCCAGACCCAGCCGCTGCGGGTCCGCATCACCGACGAAGCCACCTATCGCACGAGTGATCTGTGGCACGTGCGCCTGAGCACGCTCTTCAACAGCGTGCAGCTGTCGATGGTGCTGGTGATCCTGTGCTTCTGGGTGGTCCTGCGCGACCGGATGTTCCTGTACTTCATCGTCTATGTCGCAGCGCAAGTTGTCTACGATCTCGCTGCATCAGGGGAACTGTACGCGCTGCCGGGTGCAGCGCTGCTGAGCCCGCTCGGCTACCACGTCGGCCAGTGCGCGGCGGCCCTGGCGTCGGCGTTCTCGATCTGGTTCATCCTCGAGTTCGCCGACCTGCGCGCCAATACCCCGAAGCTGGCGGCGTGGCTGGGTGCGCTGCGTTGGCCCTATGTCGTGCTGGCCGTGCTGCTGTGGCTGCCGTTCCTGCGGCCGGACGCGTGGCTGCCGAATACCGTCAACGTGTTGCTGCTGGTGAGCACGGTGCTGGCGCTGGCATCGGCGTGGATCGCCTGGCGCCAGGGTAACCGGCCGGCCGGGTTCTTCCTGCTGTCGTGGGTGCCGCTGCTGGCGCTCACGGTGACGCGCGTGCTGCAGTTGATCCTCGGGCTGCCGCTGCCGGCGTGGCTGGAGTATGGCTTTCCCGGCAGCATGGCGTGGGCCGCGGTGATCATCACCGTGGGGCTGGCCGATCGCACCCTGCAGGCGCGCAACGAACGCGATCAGGCCAACCGCATCGCCCAGTTCGATCCACTCACGGGCGTGTTCAATCGGCGCGCCTTGATGGAACGCTTGCACGAGACCTGGCAAGCGGTTGCCGCTACCCCCGAGCCGCTGGCCGTGTTGTTCCTCGACCTCGATCATTTCAAGCAGATCAACGACAGCCGCGGGCACGCCGCCGGCGACGCCTGCCTTGCGGCGGTGACGGATGCCATCCGTGCCGAACTCGGCGAGGCCGACCGCGTGGGCCGTTATGGCGGCGAGGAATTCGTGGTGGTGTTGCGCGGCGACAGCGCGCGCATGGCGGCGCCGCTTGCCGGACGCATTGCCACGCGCGTGGCCGCGTTGCGGGTGGCGGCGGGCGAGCGCCTGATCGCGTTGACCGTGAGCATCGGCGTGGCCATGCGCGACGCCTCGACAGCCAGCGCCGAGGAACTGGTGCGCTGCGCCGATGCCGCGCAGTACCAGGCCAAGGCCGAGGGCCGCAACCGGGTGGTGGTGTATCGACGCGAAGCGTCCGCGGCCTTGCCTGCCGGCGCACAGTGATTCGACGCGCCGGGATCGGGATTGGATCGGCTAGAGTATTCCCGGCGAAACCGAGTCCGGACCTGTGCCGGACTCGGTGTTTGAAAGAGCGCAGGACAACACTTTTTCAACAACTTGCTGGAGCAGAAGGGGACGGACGCGTGCGCTGGGTCTGGCTGAGTTGTTGCGCAATCGTGTTGTGGTGGCTGTGCCTGCCATGCGTGGCGCGCGCTGCTGGCGTAAACATCCGCGTCACGCCGTTGGCCGGTCCGCCCGCATCGATGTCCAACCCCGGCACCGTGCCGGCAGGCGCCCACACCGAAGTCGCCTCGTACGCGTGGCTGCGCACGACGGGTCATCCGCGCGCCGCGTGGTTCGAACTGCATGCGGCCGAGGATTGGCACGCGGCCGACGCGCCCTTGCTCGTCGTCGACGGCATTGACCATGTCACGGCATACCTGCCGCCGGATTATCGACCGCAAGCGCATTCGCGCTTCGATGTGACACTCGATCCGGCGTGGTCGCACCGCGCGCTGGTGTATGCGCTGCCACGCGACTTGCGCGCGGACCAGCCCATCTACCTCGCGGTTCGCGATCCGGGCAACGCGCCGCCGGTGGGGGTGCGCATCGCCGACGAACACACCTATCGGGTCAGCGATCTCGCGCACATCCGCGGCAGCACGTTTTTCGCCAGCGTGCTGGTGTCGATGGTGCTGGTGATCTTGTGCTTCTGGGTGGTGCTGCGCGACCGCATGTTCGTGTACTTCATCGTCTACGTCACCGCCGAGGTGGTGTACAGCATGTATTACTCGGGCGAGCTGTTTGCGTTGCCCGGCGCTTCACTGCTGACGCCGCTCCTTTACCGCAGCAGCATGGTGGCTTCGGCGCTGGCCACGGCGTTTTCGATCTGGTTCATCCTCGACTTCGCCGAGTTGCGGCGTTGCACGCCACGGCTGGCACGCTGGCTGGGCGCGCTGCGCTGGTTCACACTGTTGTATACGGGGCTGGTCTGCCTGCTGCCGGCAGTGCCGGCGTGGCTGATCAATTCGTTCAACCTCGCGCTGGCCGCGGCCTGCCTGCTGTCCTTGGTGGCGAGCTGGCGGGCCTGGCGGCAAGGCAACCGGCAGGCGGGATTCTTCCTGTTGTCGTGGGTGCCACTGCTGACGCTGGCGATCGTGCGGGTGGTGCAATTGATCGCGCTTTTCCCGCTGCCGGAATGGCTCGCCTATGGTTTCCCCGCAAGCATGGCGTGGTCGGCCGTCATCATTACCGTGGGTCTGGCCGACCGCACGCTGCAAGTGCGGCACGAGCGCGATCAGGCGACGCGGCTTGCGCAATTCGATCCGCTCACCGGCGTGCTGAATCGCCGCGTGATCATGGAAACCCTGCACGCGGCGTGGGACGCGAGCACGCCGAACCACGCGCACTTGGCGGTGTTGTTCCTGGACATCGACCACTTCAAGCAGATCAATGACAGCCGCGGCCATGCCGCCGGCGATGCATGCCTGCGCGCGGTCACCGACGCAGTGCGCGCGGAGCTGGGCGAGGGCGACAGCGTGGGCCGTTATGGCGGTGAGGAATTCCTGGTGATGTTGCGTGGCGACCGTGCATTGGCAGCCACGCAGGTTGCCGAACGCATCGTCGCGCGGGTGGCGGCCATGCGGGTGGAGGCCGGCGGCGCGCCGATCGCGTTGACGGCAAGCATCGGCGTCGCGGTGCGCGAACCTTCCACGGCCAGCGTCGAAGCCCTGGTCGAGGCCGCCGACGGCGCCCAATACCAGGCCAAGGCCGAGGGCCGCAACCGGGTGGTTGAATGCGCGCGTGCCGCCGCCGACCGAGAGGCTTCGGCGGTTGCCGGTTGACGTGCTCGCAACGGCCGCGCGCTGCACTGCCGGCGCCAGCAATGGCTGGCCCGGGTTGCCGGCCGATCCCGCCGGCAAGTTTTCGGCGGGCGTCCGCCGGGCCCTGCGTGCCACGCATGCGTCGATCGCACATGGCAGACTGGCGGCATGAAAACCAAATCCGAGATCGTGCACGACTGGTTGCCGCGCTACACCGGCGAGCGGCTTGAGAACTTCGGCAGCCACGTCCTGCTGACCAACTTCATCGGCTACCTCGAACGCTTCTGCGCGATGACGGGGGCAACGATCGTCGATCGCGAAAAACCGATGCCCTGCGCCACCGCGGACGGGATCACCATGATCAATTTCGGCATGGGCAGCCCCAATGCCGCGACGGTGATGGATCTCTTGTCCGCGGTGCCGCCGAAGGCGGCGCTGTTCCTCGGCAAGTGCGGCGGGCTGAAGGCGAAGAACCAACTCGGCGATTTGATCCTGCCGATCGCGGCGATCCGCGGCGAAGGCACCAGCGACGACTACCTGCTGCCGAAGGTGCCGGCGCTGCCCGCGTTCCAGCTGCAGCGCGGCGTCTCGACGATGATCCGCGACCTTGGCCACGACTACTGGACCGGCACCGTGTTCACCACCAACCGCCGCGTGTGGGAGTTCGACGAAGCGTTCAAGGATTACTTGCGCAAATTGCGCTGCATGGCGATCGACATGGAAACCGCGACCATCTTCGCAGCCGGTTTCGCCAATCGCATCCCCTCCGGTGCGCTGCTGCTGGTGTCCGACCAGCCGATGATTCCGGAAGGCGTCAAGACCGCGGCCTCCGATGCGGCGGTCAAGGCAAGGTTCGTCGAGGACCACATCCGCATCGGCATCGAGGCGTTGAAGCTGGTACGCCGCAACGGCCGCAGCATGAAGCACCTGCGCTTCGAGGACGAGCTGGAGTGATGCGGAAGGAATGACACGCGGCGCGTGTCGTTCGCCCCCTTCGTTTCGAAGGGGGAAGACCGCGGGGGCGCGGCGGCGTTCGATCCCCCCCTTCCGCAGGAAGGGGGGGTGGATTCAACTTTGAAGTGCAACGGGAGGCCAAAGCCATCCCCTCGGTCCCCCTTCCGCAGGAAGGGGGAGGCAAGGCATGCAAGCTTCTTGCGGAAGGGGGAGGCAAGGCGTCCAAACTTTCCGTGGGGAGGAGGCAAGGTATGCGGTGCCGGTCTGTCTACCCCCTTCGGAACGAAGGGGGTCGCGCGCCTTCGGCGCGCAGGGGGATGCCATCACGCGCACAGGAAAGCCAAAGCCATCCCCCTCGGTCCCCCTTCCTGCGGAAGGGGGAAGCGAGGCGTGCAAACTTTCTTCGGAAGGGGACAAGGCATGCTAGCTTTCTGCGGAAGGTGGAGGCAAGGCGTGCGTTGCCGGTCTGTCTACCCCCTTCGGAACGAAGGGGGTCGCGCGCCTTC
>DASSRT010000353.1:0-7050 GCA_035701705.1 Rhodanobacteraceae bacterium | reverse complement strand
GCCGCACCGCCAAGCGCGTGTTGCCGTGGTGGCGGCGCCCGGCCACGCTGGCGGCCGAAGCCGCGATGCTGGCGATCGCCGTCGGTGTCGGCGGGTGGCTGCTGCTGCAGAGCCCGCCCACGCTGGCCTTCGGTGCACGCGACTGGGTGGTGGTGGGCAACCTGCAGAACCACACCAACCAGAGCCAACTGGCCGCGCCGCTGGACGCCGCGTTCAAGATTGGGCTGGAACAGTCCCAGTACGTGAATGTGATTCCGGACATTCAAGTGCATGATGCCCTGAAGCGGATGGAGCGACCGACTAACACGCCAGTCAACCGGCTGATCGGCGCGCAAGTGGCGATGCGCGAAGGTGCGCGTGCGCTGATCCTGCCAAGCTTGGCCCAGGTTGGCGGCAAAATCCAGGTCAGCGCAGAGGTAGTCGACCCGAATACCGGTGTGACTGTGTACAGCGATTCGGCGCTGGCCGACACCGATGGCGAGGTTCTGCCCGCGACCGACAAGGTGTTGAACAACTTGCGTGGCAAGCTGGGCGAGTCCCTGGCATCCATCCAGAAGACATCGATGCCGCTGGAGCAGATCACCACCAGTAACATAGACGCATTGCGGGCGCTGGCTGAGGCGACTAAGGCAACCGGTGATGGCAAGGTGCAGCAGGGGTTCATCTTGCTGCACGAGGCGATCAAGTTGGATCCGCACTTCGCGCTGGCGTGGGCGCGCCTGGGTTCACTGCAGGATTATTACCTGCAGGATTCCAGCGCGGCTTACGCTTCCTTCGAGAAGGCGTTGCAAGATCCTGATCGCCTCAGCACTCGCGAACGGCTGGCGCTGGAGGCTGCGATTTCATGGTACGGCGATGCTTCGCAGTGGCTGGATAAATGGTCGGCGTATGCACGGTTGTACCCGGATTCGTCGGCAGCCCAAGACAATTTGGGCATGGGGCGTTACGACATCGAACACCAGCTCAAGGCCGCCTTGCCGCATTTCCTCGCTGCCGCGCATTCCAGGCATCCGTTGCGAGGGATCGCTTGGTACCAGGCGGCGACGGTCGATACTGAACTTGGCAAGTATGCGGACGCCGAGGCCGCGGTTGCGGCGGGCCGAAAGCTCGGCACGGTGGCGCCCGAGTTTGAGGATGTCTTGCCGGATTTGGCGCAGCGTCGATACAGCGCGGTGGAGGCCAGGGTCAATGCGCACGCGGTGGCGATATTGCCTACCATGCATGCCGAAAAGGCATTGCGCTTGGCTGCCGTGGCCGTGGACCAGGGCGCTGACGTTCGGGCGCTCGCTGAGCTTGCCCGAGCGGCGAAGGTCGTCGAGGCCGGGGCCAAGCCATCGCAACGTGCTCGCGTTGCTTTGGCGCAAGCCGCGTTGGACGAGGCGTCGCATCAGCCCGCCGGGGGCACGGCCCTGCAGACATTGGTCAGCGAGGAAAGCGGGCGCGCGACTGCAACCGACCGTATGGCGCACGGCGACGCAGCGGTCAACCTGGCGTTGGCCGCGATGCTGGCTACGCGCGATGGCGATGTGAAGCTCGCCCGCATTGCGCTGGACGCCGCCAAGGACCTTGCCTTGAACCACGGGTTTTACGACCGCGCTGCGCTATGGCAGACAGCCAATTGCGAAACCACCTTCGCCAGTTCAGTCCAGGCTCGGATCGCTTGTCTCAGCAAGCTGGTGGATGGGCGCGAATACTTCCAGACCCACGTTGCGCTGTGGCGCGCATACAGTGCGGCCGGCGATCGTGCCGACGCTGCGCGCCAGGCCGAGTGGATGCGTACGCATCGCGGCCAAGCGGTTGCGGAATTGCCGTTGCAACCCGCCACCATCATGAATCTACTGGCGTTGCGTGCCGTCGCTGGCGCTGGCGCTGGCAGCGACGCCCGGACTCCCGGTCGATGACTGATCGTGGCGCAGCCTATTTCAGGATGAACAGCATCGCTTCGCACTGAGTGCGAATGGTGTTCGCATGGCTGGCGCGAGCGCTTTCAAGGTCCGCTCGTGTAGGTAGCTTGCGCGCAAACGGAATGGTCGCAGGATCGATCGTGATCCCGTAGGGCTTGAACGCCGACACCGGGTCACCCAAAACCTGCTCACGAAAGTCATTGTCGTTGCTCAGGCGATCGAGGATTTCATCGACAACCTGTTGCGATGGGCCATGGTCTGCCATAACGTTCCCCTGTTGGGCTACTTCGGTCAATTCCGCCGACGCTTTATAACACAGCAGGATCAAGGCTTAACGATGGATACCGTTGTACGCGTGCGCCGTACTCGCGGCCTGCATCTCGAACCGGTTGACCGGGCGAAGATAGATGTTGCCGCGATGTTGGCAGGTGGTCGGTTCCTCGACATCCAGCACCACTGGCAGGGGCTCGCACCGGAGACTGGTCGGAAAGTCGTCGTCGAAGCTGCTGACTTGGCCACACTGCTGTCCATTGGCGAGGCCGACTGGACGGCTTGGTCCGAAGCGGTGGCACTGGTGGGTGCGCCAGCCCTGCAACGCCTCGTAGATGCCGGACTTTTGGAGGTCACGGGCAGCTCGACGCCGCCCGATGCCGAACGGCTGCGCGACGAGCAACAGCAATTCTGGCATCCCTTGAACAGGTTGCTGCACGCTTTTTCGCGTTGGTCGCGTGCAGACCCAGAGGCAAATCGGCGACAGGCTAGGTTCGATGCCGTAGAAGACATGGTCAGGCGTTGCGGCCTTCCGCCACCGCATTTTCATCGGCGTGCCGATGCCGTGGCGCGAGCTGTGTTGGACGAACCCGAGCGCACGCCCATTGATGACCTGCTGGAGCGTCGCGCAACCTGCCGCAATTTCGATCTTTCCTGGGCAGTGCCGACGGCGCAGATGTCCGCACTGTTGAAACGGGTGTTCGGTGTGCACGGCAGCGAGGCGTGGGCTCCCGGCGCGGTGGCCTTGAAAAAGAATCACCCCTCCGGCGGTGCACTTCATCCGACCGAGGCATATCTGGTCGTGCAGCGCGCGGAAGGTCTTGCGCCGGGCCTGTACCACTACAACGTCGAGGCGCATTCACTGGACATGCTGCGCGAACTGTCGGCTGGCGAGGCGCGCTCGCAGGCACTGACCGCGGTGGCAGGTCAGGACTATTTCGCCGAAGCGCCGGTGCTGGTGGTGATGGCCGCGCGCTTCGCGCGTTCGATGTGGAAGTACCGCAACCATCCCAAGATCTATCGCGCGATCCTGCTGGAGATGGGTCACATTTCGCAGAACCTTTATCTCACCGCGACCGAAATGAACCTCGGCGCGTTCATCACCGCCGCGATCAACGAAGTCGAAATCGAGCAGGCCTTCGGGCTGGAACCCATGGCCGAAGGCCCGCTCGCGGTGTGCGGGTTCGGCGCGCGCGCCGCCGAACGCGTGACCGTCGAGTTCGATCCGGGCCACAAGGTGTGGCGCGACGGTTGAACTCATTGATCGTCATTCCGGACGCCGCGAAGCGGCGATCCGGGACCCAGCGACTTTATTGCAGCCGTTGAAGGCACTGGGTTCCGGCTTGCGCCGGAATGACGAAATTTGATTGGATTGCGCCGGAATGGCGAAATTTGATTGGATTGCGCCAGAATGACGAGATTGATTGGTTTGCGCCGAGATGACGAGATTGATCGGTTTGCGCCGGGATGACGAGGCTTTGTCGGCTTGCGCAGGCACGGCGAATATATTTCGTCATTCCGGACGCCGCGCAGCGGCGATCCGGGACCCAGCGACTGTCCATCGAGCGAAGCGGGTGAAGCGCGTCACCCAAGCAACGCGTCGTACAGATCATGCCAGTACGGGTTGTGTTTCTCGATCAACTCGAGTTTCCACGTGCGTTTCCATTCCTTGACCGCCTTCTCGCGTGCAATCGCGGCTTCCATGGTTGCGTGCTGTTCGAACCAGACCAGATGGTGCACGCGGTAGCGCCGTGTGAATCCGCTGACGGCGCCTGTTCTGTGCTCGTGCACGCGCTTCACCAGATCGGATGTCACGCCGACGTACAGAGTGCCATTGCGGCGACTGGCCAGGATGTATACGCAGGGTTGCATTCACGTGGTCTCGATGGAAGACGCTGGGTCCCGGCTTGCGCCGGGATGACGAGGTTCTATTGGCTTGCGCCGGGATGACGAGGTTCTATTGGCTTGCACCGGGACGACGACTTGCGGATGTCATTCTGCGGCAGCTCACGAAACCATGTCTCCCTTGTACAGCCCATAAAATCCTGTCGCCTCGCACGCGCTACCAAATTGGCGTCATCCCGGCGCAAGCCGGGACCCAGCGACTCTAGACCGCGCCACTGGCTCCGCGCCGGTACTGCACCGCTTCGGCGAGGTGTTCGCGGCCGATGCGGGCGCTGCCGGCGAGGTCGGCGATGCTGCGCGCGACGCGCAGCACGCGGTGGTAGGCGCGCGCGGACATGCCCAGTTTGTCCAGCGCGCGTTGCAGCAGCGCGCGTTCGGCGTCGCCCAGCGCACAGTCGCGTTCGAGTTCGCGGGTGCTCAAGTCGGCGTTGGGTTTGCCGGCGCGTTGCATGGCGATCGCGCGCGCAGCGATCACCCGCGCGCGGACCGTGGCGGAATCCTCGTCGTCGTGCTTGCGCGTGGCGTCGAGTTCGGACAGCGGGATGCGCGGCACTTCGACAGTGAGGTCGACGCGATCGAGCAATGGCCCGGAGATGCGACCGCGATAGCGCGCGATCGCATCGGGCGTGCAATGGCAGCGGTCGCCGGGATCGCCCGCGTAGCCGCACGGGCACGGGTTCATCGCCGCGACCAGCTGGAAGCGTGCGGGAAATTCGGCCGAGCGCGCGGCGCGCGAAATCACGATGCGGCCGGATTCCAGCGGCTCGCGCAACACTTCCAGCACGCGACGATCGAACTCCGGCAGCTCATCGAGAAACAACACGCCTTGATGCGCGAGCGAGATCTCGCCGGGACGCGGATGCGAGCCGCCGCCGACCAGCGCCACGCCGGACGCGGTGTGGTGCGGTGCGCGGTAAGGTCGCCGTCGCCAATCGCTCGCGTTGAACGGTTCGCCCGCGACCGAACGCACCGCGCAGGCTTCGATCGCTTCGGCCTCGGACAGCGGCGGCAGGATGCCGGGCAGGCGTGCGGCCAGCATCGACTTGCCGGTGCCGGGCGGGCCGATCATCAACAAGTGATGGCCGCCCGCGGCAGCGATTTCCAGGGCGCGCCGCGCGTGCAGCTGGCCGCGCACGTCGGCGAGATCGGGAAGGGTGGCGTTGCCGGCGTCCGTTGCTCCGGGCGCGGGCGCCGGCAGTGAGTCCACGCCGCGCAAGTGCGCGCAGACGTCGGCCAGCGTGCGCGCAACCCGCACGTCGACATCGCCGAGCAAGGATGCTTCGGCGGCGTTTTCGACCGGCACGATCACGCAGCGTTTGCCGCTGCGTGCGCGCAGCAATGCCGGCAGCACGCCCGGCACCGGGCGCAGCGCGCCGGAGAGCGCGAGCTCGCCGAGGAATTCGCAACCCTGCAAGGCTTCGCGCGGCAGCTGACCGCCGGCGGCGAGGATGCCGAGCGCAATCGCGAGGTCGAAGCGTCCGCCGTCTTTCGGAAGTTCGGCAGGGGCCAGGTTCACGGTCACCCGGCGGTTCGGATATTCGAACTGGGTGTTCTGGATGGCCACACGGACGCGGTCACGCGCTTCGCGCACCGCGGCTTCGGGCAGGCCGACGATCGAGGTGCCGGGCAGGCCGCCGGAGAGGTGCACTTCCACGGTGACCAGTGGTGCGGCGACGCCTTCGGAGGCGCGGGTCAGTGCGACGGCGAGAGACATGCCACGGATTCCTTCGGGACCGTCTGTTTTTGCTCGTCATCCCGGCATCGCAGAGCGATATCCGGAACCCAGTGCCTTCGCTTCGAATGGGGGCAAAGTCACTGGGCCCCGGCTTGCGCCGGGGTGACGACAAATCATTTCAAGTGGGCGAACGGTCGCGAACGCGGCGTACCTATTTGCCGCCCAGCGCTTCCAGCTCGGTCACGCGGCGTTCCAGCTGCGTGACCTGTTCGCGCGCCCGTTCGAGCACGGCGCGCTGGGCGTCGAATTCTTCGCGGGTAACAAGGTCGAGGCGGCGCAATCCATGCGCCAGCACATCCCGAAAATTGGCTTCCATGTCGTCTCGTGCCTGGGCCAGTCCCGGCGGAACCAGGGTAGCCAGCCGATGCGCGAGTTGGTCTATGGAGTGCACGTCAATCATGTCGTTGCCTCGATGCACCCGCAGATTAGGGCGCCGGGATTGGCCTGCCTATCAGCGGATGCCGCGTTGTGGTGTAGGGATTTTCCTACACGGGTATCTAATCGTCCATGACCACCGCCTCGATGCGCTCCGTCGCGGCGGCAGTGAACCGGCGAAATGACCACCAGGGCGGGCTTCCATGCCCTGACTATTCACAAAAGCTGTTGCGAGCGAATCAGCCCGCGACTCGGGTAAGCTTGGCGCCATGAAACTCGTCACCGCAATCATCAAGCCGTTCAAGCTCGACGACGTGCGCGAAGCGCTGTCGGAAGTGGGTGTCAACGGCATCACCGTCACCGAGGTCAAGGGCTTCGGTCGCCAGAAGGGCCACACCGAGCTCTATCGCGGCGCCGAGTACGTGGTCGACTTCCTGCCCAAGGTGAAGCTCGAGATCGCGCTGCCTGACGCCTTGGTGGAGCGCGCGGTCGAGGTCATCACGCATGCCGCCCGCACCGGCAAGATCGGCGACGGCAAGATCTTCATCTCGACGCTGGACCAGGTGATCCGGATCCGCACCGGGGAACTCGACGCCGACGCACTTTGATGGCGATCTTCGCTGATCGCTGCATGGTTGTGGCCAGCGCCCAGAAATGCTCCAGCAAGCAACCATCCGTGGCGCCGGGCGCCAGCCCGGCCATCCTAGCCGGTCGCTTGGCCGGGCACGCGATGCCACCGGCATCGCGTGAGCGCCCGTCCTCGCCCTGACTCTTCACACAGGCTGCTTCGACTCGCCGTTTGCGGTTGATTGGGTTGCACGCACCCGCCGGTGGTGGATCAGCAGCCCTGCGTAGTAGGCG
>DASSRT010000352.1:0-5166 GCA_035701705.1 Rhodanobacteraceae bacterium | reverse complement strand
CCTCGGCGGCGATGCAGCCATCGAGCGGATGGGAGATGACCGGGCCGCGTCCATCAACGATGAAATGTTCGTCAGTGATTTCATCTGCTCATGGTCGACCCATGTGAAAAGCTGGGCGGACATGTTCGAGCGCGCGCCCGACAAGATCGTCGTGTTGCGCTACGAGGATCTGCTCGACAAGCCGGCGAAGCATTTCGCGAAGGTCGCCAAGCTGTTTGGTCTCGGGCAGGACAAGGCGAGGATCAAGCGGGCGGTCGCGCATGCGAAATTCCAGACGCTTGCCACGCTGGAAAAGACGCACGGATTCGTGGAGGCCGTGGACGACAAGACGCGTTTTTTTCGTCTCGGCCGCGCCAATCAGTGGCGCGAGGCATTGAGCCGCCAGCAGGTGCGGCGCGTGGTCGATGCGCACCGCGAGCAAATGCAGCGCTTCAAGTACCTGCCTGCGGGGTTTTGCGTCCACCCCGGCATGCATGGACGAGGGGCGCGACTTGCGCCGCGCCCCTCGTTGGTCTCGCCAAGACTGGATGCGCCGCTGATCAATAGCGGTAATGGTCGGCCTTGTACGGCCCTTCCACCGCGATGCCGAGGTAGTCGGCCTGTTCCTTGGACAGCTTGGTGAGCTTCACGCCGATCTGTTCCAGATGCAGGCGCGCGACTTCCTCGTCGAGTTGCTTCGGCAGCCGGTAGACGGTCTTCTCGTACTTGTCCTTGTTGCGCCAGAGATCGATCTGCGCGAGCGTCTGGTTGGAGAACGAGTTGGACATCACGAACGATGGGTGTCCATGTGCGCAGCCGAGGTTGACGAGCCGCCCTTCGGCCAGCAGGTAGATCGAGTTGCCTTCCGGGAAGGTGTAGAGGTCGACCTGCGGCTTGATATTCAGCTGCCTGGCGGCCTGCTGCAGGCGATCGACCTGGATCTCGTTGTCGAAGTGGCCGATGTTGCAGACCAGCGCGTGGTTCTTCATCTTCGCCATGTGTTCCAGCGTGATGACGTCGCGGTTGCCGGTGGTGGTGACATAGATGTCGGCTTCACCCAGCGTATCTTCGACGGTGGTGACTTCGAAGCCTTCCATCGCGGCCTGCAGCGCGCAGATCGGGTCGATCTCGGTGACGATCACGCGTGCGCCGAAACCCTTCAGCGAATGCGCGCAGCCCTTGCCGACGTCGCCGTAGCCGCACACCACGGCCACCTTGCCGGCGACCATCAAGTCCGTCGCACGCTTGATGCCGTCGGCCAGCGATTCGCGGCAGCCGTACAAATTGTCGAACTTGGATTTCGTCACCGAGTCGTTGACGTTGATGGCGGGCACCAGCAGCTTGCCGGCTTCGGCGAGCTGGTACAGGCGATGCACGCCGGTGGTGGTTTCTTCCGACACGCCACGCCATTCGGATGCGACCTGCTTCCAGAAGCCGGGGCGCTCCGTGCGGGTCTTCTTCAAGAGATCCTTGATGACCTGCTCCTCGTGGTTGGCGCCGGGTTCGTCCACCCACTTCGAGCCGTCCTCCATCTCGACGCCCTTGTGGATCAAGAGCGTCGCGTCGCCGCCGTCATCGACGATCAGCTCAGGACCCTTGTGACCGGGGTGGGTCAGCGCATCCAGCGTGCAATCCCAGTACTCCTCCAGCGTCTCGCCCTTCCACGCGAACACCGGGATACCGGCGGCGGCGATTGCGGCGGCGCAGTCGTCCTGGGTCGAGAAGATGTTGCACGAGGCCCAGCGCACGTTGGCGCCGAGCGCGGTGAGCGTCTCGATCAGCACCGCGGTTTCCTTGGTCATGTGCAAGGATCCGGTCACGCGCACGCCGTCCAGCGGCTTCTGCGGCGCGTAGCGGGCGCGGATCTGCATCAGGCCTGGCATTTCCTGCTCGGCCATGGTGATGCGCTTGCGGCCCAGTTCGGCCAGCGACTGGTCGCGGACCTTGAAGTCCTGGGAAGCGGAATCTTTGACGACAGCGTTCATGGTTTGTCTCCGGGTAGACGGGCGCTGTTGCAGGGAGTAGTCGCCGAGCCTGATCCGTGGCGTGGAGCGGCCGCATAAGCTCATGCGGCTTGCTGATGACGGCTCCACGCCGAGCGGGTTGCAACGCCCCTCGGCGAATCGTGCATTATATCGGTTTGTCGCGATGGAAAGATGAAGCAAGTCCCGGGCCGCGCCGCGGCTCGACGCACCGCTGCCGATATCGCGCCAGGAGGGCCACGCCATCCACGAGGAGTTGCCATGACCCGGCCAACGATCTATCCCGAGGAGCGCCGCGACATCGCCTACTCGCCGCACGACGAACCCTTGCGCGCGGACGTGCGCGAACTGGGTGCGCTGGTCGGCGACATGCTGGCCGAGCAGGATGGCGATGCCTTTTTCGAACGCGTCGAGCAGGTGCGCACGGCCGCGATCCGGCGGCGCGTGGCGGGCGAGGGCGTCGCGGCGCTCGCCGGCCTGCTGGATGGCGCCGAGCCGGAGCCCGCCGAGATGCTGGCGCGTGCCTTCGCCACCTGGTTCGAAGTCGTCAACACCGCCGAGCGCGTGCACCGGATCCGCCGTCACCGCGATTACCAGCGCGCCGGCGCGGCGCCGCAACCGGAATCGCTGGGCGACGTGCTGGAACACCTGAAGGCGCGTGGCGTGGGCGCCGACGAATTGATGGACTGGATCGCGCGGCTGGACGTCGAGCCGGTGTTCACGGCGCACCCGACCGAAGCGGTGCGGCGATCGTTGCTGGAAAAGGAGCAGAACATCGTGCGCGCGCTGGCGGACCAGTTCGACACCGCACGCACGCCGCGCGAGCGCGCGGTCGATCGCGAACGCCTGCGCATGGCACTCACCTCGGGCTGGCAAACCGCCGAGGCCTCCAACGTGCGGCCGAGCGTGCAGGACGAGTTCGACCACATCGGTTTCTACCTCGCCGAACCCTTGTACCGCGTGGTGCCGGTGTTCTACGAAGCCTTCCGCCACGAGTTGCAGCGGGTCTACGGCGTCGACGCGGAATTGCCGCGGCTGTTGCGCTTCGGTTCGTGGGTGGGCGGTGACATGGACGGCAATCCCAACGTGGGTGCCGACACCATCGACGCCACCCTGCGCGCGCAACGTGCGCTGGTGCTCGAACGCTACCGCGACGGTTGCGCGGCACTGGCGCGGCGGCTCAGCCAGACCGACGATCGCGTCCAGGTGTCGTGGGACGTGCGCGAGCGGCTCGCGGTGTACCGCGCGCGCCTGCCCGACGCGGCGGCGCTGATCCGGCCGCGCCACGCCAACATGCCGTACCGCTGTCTATTGACGCTGATGCACGCGCGCCTGCAGGCGACTGCCGAGGATGCGCCGACGGGCTATGCGGGCGCGGACGAATTCGAGGCCGACATCGCCCTGATCGGCGAGAGCCTCCGCGCCAACAAGGGCGCGAATGCGGGACTGTTCGAGGTGCGCCGGTTGCTGTGGCGGGTGCGCACCTTCGGATTCCACCTCGCGCGCCTCGACGTGCGCCAGGATGCGCGCGTGCACGACGACGTGCTGGCGGTGTTGATGGGCGATGCCGACTGGGTCGCACAGTCGCCGGCGGCGCGGGCCGAACGCCTGCGTCCGTTTGCGGCGGGCGCAGCGCAATTCGGCACCAGCGATGACGAGGCCGTGGCGCGGATCCGCAACGTGTTCGCGACACTCGCCGATGCGCGCACGCGCTACGGCAGCGATGCCACCGGGCCCTACATCATCTCGATGGCGCGCTCGGCCGCGGACGTGCTGGCGGTACTGGCGTTGGCACGCCACGGCGGCCTGGTGGAATCCGTTGCCGGTGCCACTGCAGCGGCGGTGCCGCTGGACATCGCGCCGCTGTTCGAAACCATCGACGACTTGCGGCACGCGGCCGACAGCTTGCGCGCCTTGCTGGCGGACCCGGTCTATCGCGCGCACCTCGCGCAACGTGGCGATCGGCAGATGATCATGGTCGGCTATTCCGACAGCGCCAAGGACGGCGGCATCCTCGCTGCGCGCTGGGCGCTGCAACGCGCGCAGTCCGAGCTGCTGGACGTTGCCAGGGACGCCGGCATCAAGCTGACTTTTTTCCACGGTCGCGGCGGTTCCGCCTGTCGCGGCGGCAGCAAGGTCACGCCGGCCCTGATGGCTTCTCCGCGCGGCGCGGTGGCGGGGCGCCTGCGCGTCACCGAGCAGGGCGAGGTGATCCATCGCAAATACGGCATCCGCGCACTGGCGCTGCGCAACCTCGAACAAACCGTGGGCGCCACGCTGCGCGCCTCGCTGCGGCCGCGCGAGGCCGATCCGCGCGAGGCGACGTGGATCCCGCACATGGATGCGCTGGCGGCCGCCAGTCGCGAGGCGTATCGCAGCTTCGTCGGCGATCCGGAATTCGTCGCCTACTTCCGCACCGCCACGCCGGTCGACGTGATCGAGCGCATGACCATGAGCTCGCGCCCGGCCAGTCGCCGCAGCATGCGCGGCGTCGAGGACTTGCGCGCGATTCCGTGGGTGTTCGCGTGGACCCAGATGCGCTCGATCCTGCCGGGCTGGTACGGGCTCGGCAGCGCGCTCGCGCAGGGCGTCGAGCGCATCGGCGAAGACGCGCTGAAGGAAATGGCGCGCGAGTGGCCGTTCCTGCGCACCCTGCTGGATGACGTCGAGATGATGCTGGCGAAAGCCGACCTCGGCATCGCCGAAGCGTTCTCGCGCCTGTCGGGCGAACTGCACGGAAAATTCTTCCCGCGCATCGACGCGGAGTTCCGGCGCACGCGGGATCTGATTTTGCGCTTGAAGGGTGCCGACCAGCTGCTGGCTGGCGATCGCCGCCTCGCGCAATCGATCCAGTTGCGCAATCCCTACATCGACCCGATGAGCGTGCTGCAGGTGGACCTGTTGCGTCGCTGGCGTGCCGGTGGCGGCGCGGACGAGGCGCTGCTGCGCAGCCTGGTCGCATGCGTGAACGGCGTCGCCCGCGGGCTGCAGAATACGGGCTAGGAATCCACTGATTTTGCTCGTCATCCCGGAATCGCGAAGCGATATCCGGGACCCAACGACTTTCTGGATCAATTCCTTGCAAAGGAGTCTCTGGGTTCCGGCTTTCGCCGGAATGACGATTTGGGATTGGTCAGAACATGCTTAGGTCGACGAGTCAGCGGCTCGGTGCGACCGCGGCGCTGGCGTCCGCCCGGGCGGACGC
>DASSRT010000351.1:0-22116 GCA_035701705.1 Rhodanobacteraceae bacterium | reverse complement strand
CGCCGGCGTCGAGCATCGCCGCAACCTGCCAGGCCAGCACCTCCGGCCGCTGGCGCAGCAGCGCGGCATCGGGAAACTGGTCGAGCACGCCGGCCGCCGGCGACGACGCATATCCGCGCCCAGCCAACAGCGCCAAGGTCTGCTCACGGGCTTCGCGCACGCGCACTTCGGCGCGCGCGGGCCGCTGCAGGTCGCGCCGCAACACGTATCGCGACGCCACGTACAGGTCGGCGAGCAGGCGATCCTTCCATGAGTTCCACAACTTCGGATTGGTGCCGGCGATGTCGGCGATCGTCAGCAGATACAGCATGTCGAGCCGGTCCCAGTCGCCCACCTGCACCGCGAAGCGATGCACGACTTCCGGATCGGCGATGTCCTGGCGCTGCGCGGTGTTGCTCATCATGAGATGCCAGCGCACCAGCCACGCCACGTCGGCGATGTCGTCCTCGCCCAGACACAACTTGTGGCAAAACGCACGCGCCTCGGTTTCGCCGAGTTCCGAATGGTCGCCGCCGCGGCCCTTGGCGATGTCGTGGAACAAGCCCGCCAGCAGCAGGATCTCGGGCCTGGCGAGCCGGGCGAACGCATCGCACGCCAACAGCAGCGACTCACGGGTTTCCGGCAAGGCGTAGCGCGCGATGTTGCGCAGCACCCGCAGGGTGTGTTCGTCCACCGTGTAGACATGGAACAGGTCGTACTGCATGCGCCCGACCACGCGCGCGAACGATGGCAGGATCGCCGCCAGCACGCCGTGGCGGTTGAGCGCCTCCAGCACGCGCACCGCCGCGGCGCCACGGCGCAAGAGCTCAAGGAACGCTGCCAGCACCGCCGGATTGCGCGACAGCGCGCCGCCGTGCTCCACCAGCGCATGTTCCACCGCGCGCATCGTGGCGGCGGTGATGCCGGTGCAGCCTTCGGTGTCGAAACGGCGCACGAAAATTTCGATCAGACCTTCCGGTGCGTGTTGCAACCAACCTGGATCGCGCAATTCAAGCCGATCGCCGCGCAAGCCGAAATGCCCGTCAAGTTCGCGCGCTGGCGGCAATGGATGCATGTATTCCTGCAGGCGCTCCAGCAACTGCATCAGCAGCCGCTCGGTGGTGCCGGCGGCGCGGAAGTAATCCTGCATGAAGCGTTCGATCGCGGCATTGCCGTGGGTATTGGCGTCTTCGTAGCCGAGCCGCGCTGCGAGTGCGCGTTGCCAGTCGAACAACAGACGTTCCTCTGGGCGGCCTGCTTCCAGATGCAGCCCATAACGGTCACGGCGCAACACCGCGCGCGCCTCCAGCAATGCTTCGCGCTCGCTGGCCTCCAGCAAATGCGCGCGCACCAGTCCGGCGAGGTCGTCGACGCCCACGATGCGCTTGCCCAGCCAGCGGATCAGGTCGAGGTTGCGCAAACCACCCGGCCCGTCCTTGATGTCGGGTTCGAGATTGTGGGTGGTGTCGTCGAAGCGCGCGTGGCGCGCGGCGCGCTCCTCCAGCTTGGCAGCGAGATAGGCGTCCGCCGACCACAAGCCCGCGTCATTCACCAAGGCTTCCAGCGCCGGTGCAAAGCGCGCGGCGCCGGCGACGCGGCGCGCATCCAGCAGGCTGGTGAAAACGCTGATGTCGGCGCCGGCCAACTCGCGGCATTGCGCCAGCGTGCGCACGGCCTGGCCCGGTTTCAGGCCGACATCCCAGAGGCGAGTGAAGAACCGCTCCAGCGCACGCACCAACCCCGGTTCCGGATCGGAATCGTGCAACACCAGCAGATCAACGTCGGAACAGGGGAACAACAGTCCATGCCCGAATCCGCCGACGGCAAACAACGCCGCGGAGTCCGTTTCGCCCACGCAGGCCGACCAAAGATGCCTGCACACCGAGTCGACGACCTGCCCGCGCGAACGCGCCAAGGCTGCAGCATCCACACCCTGCCGGAACGCGGCCGTCAGCGCCCGCGCGTGATCATCCAGCAGCTGCCGGAGCGCTGCACGCGCGTCCTGCGACACACCCGAGCGCGGCAACGCGGGCGGCAGGCGCGGCGGCGGGGGAATAACAGCGAATGGCGGCTCGGAGGGGCTCACGCAACGGTCGGGTAGATGCGATCTCCGAAACACGACTCCCCCTTCGCTTGCGAAGGGGGACGGAGGGGGATGGCATTCAGCTCGCGCGGAGACATCCCCCCGCACTTGCAGTGCGACCCCCTTCGTGCCGAAGGGGGTGAATCAATCAAGCGTCGGGCCACGCCGTCAGGATCTCGTAGCCATCATCGGTGACGACGATGGTGTGTTCCCACTGCGCGGACAGCGAATGATCCTTGGTGACCACGGTCCAGCCGTCCGGCAGCTGGCGGGTGTTGCGCTTGCCGGCATTGATCATCGGCTCGACCGTGAAGGTCATGCCCTTCTCAAGGCGCATGCCGTCGCCGGCGCGCCCGTAATGCAGCACCTGCGGATCATCGTGGTAGATCCTGCCGATACCGTGCCCGCAGTATTCGCGCACCACGGAATAGCCCGCCGCCTCGGCGTGCTGCTGGATCGCGTGGCCGACGTCGCCCAGCGTCGCACCGGGCTTGACCTGACCGATGCCCAGCATCATCGCCTCGTAAGTGGTGTCGACGAGGCGCCTGGCCAGCACCGACGGTTCGCCCACGAAATACATGCGCGAAGTGTCGCCGTGCCAGCCGTCCTTGATCACGGTGACGTCGCAGTTGACGATGTCGCCTTCCTTCAGGACCTTGCCGGGACTGGGGATGCCGTGGCAGATCACGTGGTTGACCGACGTGCACAGGGTCTTGGGAAAGCCGCGATAGCCGACGTTGGCAGGGATAGCCTTCTGCACGTCGACGATGTGGTGGTAGGCGATCTGGTCGATCTCCTCGGTGCTGACGCCGGGCTTGATGTGGTCCTTCAGCACCGCCAGCACCTCGGCCGCGAGGCGGCCGGCGACACGCATGGATTCGATTTCTTCGGGGGTTTTGGGAATGACAGGCATCTGCGTATTATCCGCCTTTTCGCCAGCCGCTGCCGAGCGCGGCCCTCACGCGGCTTCGACGAAGCCCAGGATGTAGCCATCCGGATCGCGCAGGTAGAACTCGATCCCGTAGGCCTGCGTGCGCGGTTGCAGCGCAAACGTGGCTCCACGCGCGGCAAACGTGGCCGCCAACGCACGTGCGTCGCGTACGCCAAAACAGGCGTCGATATGGTCGCCCGGTTCACCGGGCTCCTGCGCGCGCGGCAACGGTGGCGCAGCCTTCAGATGCAGGCGGCAGCCCTCGCGCATGACGCTGGCGTAGAAATCGCCGTGCACGAACTCGAGCTCGAAGCCCAGGGTCTCCCGGTAATGCGCCAGCGACCTGGCGAGGTTGGCGACGCGCAACACCGGCGCGACGTAGATCAGGCTGGATGCGTGGTTCGTTGTCGATGGCATGGCAAGACTCCGGGATAACAGGTTGTTGAAAAAGCGCCTTCCTGCACTTTTTCAACGCGCCGAGTCCGTCGCATGTCCGGACCCGGCTTCGCGCAACTGGAATACGTTGCCCTCGGGGTCGCAGCCGTCGCACACGCGCCAGTCGTCGAACCGCCACTCGCGGTCAGGCGGATCGAGCTGGCCGCCGTGTTCGGCTGCACGGCATCTCGCCACCTCGATGTCCGGCACGAAGAACACCGGCTTGATCGGTGTTGCCTCACGCCGGCGCGGCGGCACCGGGATCTCGATGCGCGCGGCGAGCTGTGCCGGAACCGCAACCAGCACCAGCTCGAAGGCGCCGGCTTGCAGGACGATGAAATCCGCATCACGCCGCCGTTGCGTGCAGTCCGCCACGGCGGCATAGAACGCGCCAAGGCGGTCGACATCCTTGGCGTAGATCACCACCCCTGCCGCAGGCGACGGGTTCGCTCGCGAATCAGTTGCCATCACCGACTCCTGCCAATGCCAGCAAGGCGGCGCGCGCGTGCGCGACGTTCGCGGCACCGATGCGTGCGATCAGGTCCGCTTCCATCCGGGCTCCCGCGGCGCGTGCAAGCCGCGCCGCCGCGACTCCGCGGCCGGTCAGGGACACGGTCAGCCTGCGGCGGTCCGCGGCATCGACTTCGCGGTCGAGGTAGCCACGATTGACCAGCGTGTCCACCAGCTGCCCGGCAGCCTGCTTGCTCGCCCCGAGTTGGCGGACCACGTCAGCGAGCGGCGCGCTGTCGCGCGCGATCGCGCCCAACACGAAAACCCCGTTGCGCGGCAGGTCGCCCATGCCGGCGGCCACGAGCTCGGCCCGGATGGCTTGTGCGCACGCGTTGCGGGCCACGCGCAACAGTGCCGGCAGGGATGCTTCGTTCGAAGCGTTTTTGGGTTCCATGCAGTGACTATATAGTACGTATTATTGACTATCAATACATTTGCATATACCCGGACTTGTTGCAAAACCCTCAGGTCGGTACAATTACCCGGCTTTGCTTCGGCAAAACCGTCCACGCCGGACGCCACCGGCGAATACACACGCAGACCGAGAACCGGCACCGGGGTCCTTCGCAAGAAGGTCGTTGCCGCGGGGCCTGCGGAAGCCCAACCCCGGAATCTGTTGCGCACACCACCGTCCATGACGGCCGCGCGCTTCGTGCAAACGAAGCAGGTTCCCACATCGGAGTTACACACCATGCCTCAAGTCACCATGCGCCAGATGCTGGAAGCCGGCGTCCATTTCGGCCACCAGACCCGTTACTGGAACCCGAAGATGGCGCCGTACATTTTCGGCGCACGCGGCAAGATCCACATCATCAATCTCGAATCGACCGTACCGAAGTTCACCGACGCGATGAACTTCATCTCGGGCCTGGCGCAGAAGCGCCGCACCGTCATGTTCGTCGGCACCAAGCGCTCGGCGCGCGACGCCATCGGCGAGGAAGCCGTCCGTTGCGGCATGCCGTACGTCAACGCGCGCTGGCTGGGTGGCATGCTCACCAACTTCCGCACCGTCAAGCAGTCGGTGGCGCGCCTGAAGGAACTGGAAGCCGCCGAAACCGACGGCACTTTCGACAAGCTGGTCAAGCACGAAGTGCTGGCCCTGCGCCGCGAGCGCGACAAGCTGGAAAACTCGCTGGGCGGCATCAAGGACATGAAGAACCTGCCGGACGCCTTGTTCGTGATCGACATCGGCCACGAAAACATCGCCGTGCAGGAAGCCAAGAAGCTTGGCATCCCGGTGGTGGCAGTGGTCGACACCAACTATGACCCGAGCCTCGTCGACTACGCCATCCCCGGCAACGATGACGCCATCCGTGCGGTGCAGTTGTACGCGCGCGCAGCCGCCGACGCGGTGCTGGAAGGCAAGGCTGCAGCCCCGATCCAGGGCCGTGCCGACGACAACGAGTTCGTCGAGCTCGACGCCGAGGGCAACCCGGTCGCCGGCAAGGACGACGATGGCAAGAAGTCTGGCCGCCGGCCCGCCAGGAAGGCGGCACCGAAGCGTGACGGCGACGCCGCCGACGCGCAGTAAGCCGGCTGGAGTTTTGCCTCGCGCGTCCAACACACCGCACCTCCTCCCTTCGGGAGAAGGTGGCGCGAAGCGCCGGATGAGGGTTCGGCTCTTGCGTTGAACTGATCAAGCAAGCCCCAATCTCTTGCACGCCCCGAACCCTCACCGCTGCCCCTCTCCCGTCGGGAAAGGGGTTCGAGCCGCAGCATTGCGGCGTCACCAGAATACGAAGAGGTAACCCATGGATATCACCGCCGCGATGGTCAAGGAACTGCGCGAGCGCTCCGGCGCCGGCATGATGGAATGCAAGAAAGCGCTGACCCAGAACAATGGCGACATCGAAGTCTCGATCGAGTGGCTGCGCAAGCAGGGCCTCGCCAAGGCCGACAAGAAGGCCGATCGCGTCGCCGCCGAAGGCCGCATCGCGATGGCCCACGACGAACATTCGGGCGTGCTGGTCGAAGTGAATTGCGAAACCGATTTCGTTGGCAAGGACGAGAACTTCCTGAAATTCGTCGACGAAGTCGCGAAGACCGCACTCGCCAGCGGCGCGACCGACGCCGACAGCTTGAAGGCAGCAAAGACCTCGCACGGCCCGACCGTCGAGGAAGGCCGCCAGTGGCTGGTGGCCAAGGTCGGCGAGAACGTGCAGGTGCGCCGCGTGGTGCGCACCGACAACGCGCCGGTGCTTGGCGCCTACGTGCACGGTGGCCGCATCGGCGTGCTGGTGGCGCTGGAAGGCGGCGATGCCGAGCTCGCGCGCGGCGTGGCGATGCACATCGCCGCGATGAACCCGCAGTACGTCACGCCGGAAAACGTCCCGGCGGATTTCGTCGCCAAGGAAAAGGAAATCTCGCTGGCGCAGATGAGCGAAAAGGACAAGCAGAAGCCGGCCGAAATCCAGGAAAAGATGCTCGCCGGCAAGATCAGGAAGACGCTCAACGAGATCTCGCTGACCGGCCAGCCGTTCGTGCTCGACACCAACGTTTCCGTGGGTGACGCACTCGCCAGGGCCAAGGCCCGCGTGCTGTCGTTCCACCGCATCGCGGTCGGCGAAGGCATCGAGAAGGTGGTCGAGGACTACGCCGCGGAAGTAATGAAGCAGGCCGGGTTGGCGTAGCACCTCCCTGCCCTTGCGTGACACGCAAAGGCCGCGGATTTCCACGGCCTTTCTTTTGCGTGCCTATAATCCGCACGCCGACATTTGCGCTCGGCCTTGCGGCGGAGATTGCTCCCATCCGCCTGCCACCCATGCTCACAAGGAGATCATCGTGAGAAAAACGATTGCATTGCTTGTTGCCGTGTTCGCGCTCGCCTCATTGAGCGGATGTGTTGCGACTTCGCCATACATGACCAAGTCAAGCACCACCCCGCAACCTTCTGCGGACAAGGCGCTCGTGATTTTCATGCGTCCCTCGCGCTTCGGCGGCGGAGTCCAGGCCTCGGTTTACGACACGCATGGTGACGGCAACACGTTCATCGGAATCGTGTCAGCCAAGACCAAGGTTGCCTATGAGGCCAGCCCGGGGCCGCATCTTTTCATGGTGATCGGCGAAAACGCGGATTTCATGAATGCGGACCTGGTCGCGGGCAAGACCTACCATGTACTCGTCAGAACGCGCCCGGGCGCGTGGAAAGCGCGGTTTTCGCTGTTGCCGATCCACAATGATGCGAACGCGAAATACAGCCTCCAGTCGCCTGATTTCGCGAAATGGCAGCAAGAAACGAGTTTCGCCCTGACAACGCCCGCAGCGACCGCCTGGTACAACGCGCACTCGACGGACATCGCGGCCAAGCAAGCAGAATACATGCAGAAGTGGAACGCCGCATCGGCCGAGCAAAAGGCCGAGTTGACGCTGCATGCCGGCGATGGAACCTGACGGACCCAACTTCGGGTTGAGGTAGTCGATACGCAAGCCTGGCCTTGCACGGGGCGGGATCCTCGCATTGGGTCCCGCCCCGATTCGTGCATGCGGGTAGAATGTGCGCGTTTGCCACCACGGAGCCCCTTGCATGGCCGCCACGCCGAAGCCGAAGTATCGACGCATCCTGTTGAAGCTGTCCGGCGAGGCGCTGATGGGGGCGACCGACTACGGCATCGACCCCGCGGTGATCGGCCGGCTCGCGGATGAGATCCTGGAGGCGCGCAAGGCTGGCGTCGAAGTGGGCGTGGTGATTGGCGGTGGCAACATCTTCCGCGGCGCTGGTCTTGCCGAAGCCGGCATGGATCGCGTCACCGGCGACCACATGGGCATGCTGGCCACGGTGATGAACGCGCTGGCGATGCAGGACGCGCTCGAAAAACGCGGCGGCTTCGCACGGGTGATGAGCGCGCTGCAGATCCACGACGTCTGCGAGGATTTCATCCGCCGCCGCGCCATCCGCCACCTCGAAAAGGGCCGCATCGTGCTGTTCGCCGGCGGCACCGGCAACCCGTTCTTCACCACCGACTCCGCCGCGGCGCTGCGCGCGGTCGAAGTGGGCGCCGACCTGCTGCTGAAGGCCACCAAGGTCGATGGCGTGTACAACGCCGATCCGAAGAAGAAGAAAGATGCGCAACGCTACGAGCAGGTCAGCTACGAGGAAGTGATCGCGCGCAACCTGAAAGTCATGGACACCGCCGCGATCGCGCTCTGCCGCGACCACGACATCCCGTTGCGCATCTACGACATGACCCGCGCCGGCAACCTGAAGCGCATCCTGCGCGGCGAATCGGTCGGCACCCTGGTCAGCAACCACTGACGCCCCCTTCCGGAACGCATTGCCACGCGCAAACCCGCGCGGGCCATGGCCCGCCGAGCGATGGCGCCGCGCGGCCATGCGATAATCCGCGATCGTTCAGCCATCCCCAAGCGAATCTGCAATGCCGCGCGAAATCCTGGTCACCAGCGCCCTGCCCTATGCCAACGGCCGCATCCACCTCGGCCACATCGTCGAGCATGTGCAATCCGACATCTGGGTGCGGGCGATGCGGATGGCCGGGCACACGGTGCATTACGTGTGCGCGGACGATGCCCACGGCACCTCGATCATGTTGCGTGCGGAGCAGGAAGGCATCACGCCTGAAGCGCTGATCGAAGGCGTGTGGCGCGAACACACCGCGGACCTGCGCGATTTCGGCGTCGCCTACGACCACTACTCCAGCACCAACAGCGACACCAACCGCGAGCTGACCTACCGAATCTGGAATGCACTGGCCGCCAACGGCCATGTCGAATCGAAACCGGTCAAGCAACTGTTCGATCCCGAGCGGCAGATGTTCCTGCCCGATCGCTTCATCAAGGGCGAGTGCCCAAATTGTCATGCCAAGGACCAGTACGGCGACGCCTGCGAAGTGTGCGGCAGCACCTACAACCCGACCGACCTGATCAATCCGTATTCGGTGGTGTCGGGCGCCACGCCGATCGAGAAGGAATCGCTGCACTTCTTCGTGAAGCTGGCGAACTTCGAGCCGCTGCTGAAGGAATGGCTGGAAGCGCGCCGCGCCGCCGGCGGCCTGCAATCGGAAGTCGTCAACAAGCTGCAGGAATGGTTCGCCGACGGCCTGCGCAGCTGGGACGTGTCGCGCGACGCGCCCTACTTCGGCTTCGAGA
Organism: Rhodanobacteraceae bacterium; assembly: GCA_035701705.1. Taxonomy (GTDB): domain Bacteria; phylum Pseudomonadota; class Gammaproteobacteria; order Xanthomonadales; family Rhodanobacteraceae; genus 66-474. Next base: position 13,075 of record DASSRT010000351.1, on the reverse strand, counting down.
TTCCCGATGCGCCCGGCAAGTATTTCTACGTCTGGGTGGACGCGCCGGTCGGCTACTTCGCCGCGTTCAAGGAACTGTGCGAGAGCGGTTCGAAGCCGAGCCTTACCGCCGCCGATTTCGAGCGCTTCATCGAAGCCGGCGGCGACACCGAGATGGTCCATTTCATCGGCAAGGACATCATCTATTTCCACACCCTGTTCTGGCCCGCCATGTTGCACGGCGCCTCCCTGCGCATGCCCACGGCGGTCAACGTGCACGGCTTCCTGACCGTGGACGGTGCCAAGATGTCGAAGTCACGCGGCACCTTCGTCAATGCACGCACCTACCTCGAACACCTCGATGCCGACTGGCTGCGGTATTACCTCGCCTCGATGCTGGGACCGACCCTTGCCGACATCGACCTCGACCTGAAAGCCTTCGAGGAACGCGTCAATTCGCACCTGGTCGGCAAGTGGGTGAACATCGCCAGCCGCTGCGCGGGCTTCGTGCACAAATTCTTCGACGGAAAATTGGCCGACGTGCTGCCGGAGGCCGAACGCCAGCGCTACGGCGCCGCGGCACGGAAACTGCAGGCCTGTGCCGCGCTGTACGAAGCGCGCGACTACGCCGCGGTGATGCGGGCGATCATCGAAGTCGCTGACGAAGCCAACGCCTACGTCGCCGAACACGCACCGTGGGTGCTGGCCAAGGACGAATCGAAGCGTGCCGAGTTGCATGTCGCGTTGACGCTGGCGCTGAATTATTTCCGCCTGCTGACGATCTGGCTGGCGCCGGCGGTACCGGCGACCGCGGTGCGGGCATTCGCCTTCCTCGGCGATGTGCCTGCGCACTTTGACGCCGCCAACACGCCGTTGCTCGGCCATGCCGTCGCGCCATTCCAGGCACTTGCCACCCGCATCGACCCGAAACAAATCAACGCCATGATCGAAGCCTCGAAGGAATCCCTGCAACCGGCGGACAAGAAGACCGCCCCGCCGGCAGCGCCCGCTTTCCCGAGTCCCGAGTCCCGGGTCCCGAGTCCCGCCCTCGTCTCCATCGACGACTTCGGCAAGCTCGACCTGCGTATCGGCAAGGTTGTCGTCTGCGAACCCGTGGACGGTTCGGACAAGCTGCTGCGCTTCGAACTGGACGCCGGCGAACTCGGCACGCGCCAGATCTTCTCGGGCATCAAGGTCGCCTATCCCGAACCCGCGCAACTGGTCGGCCGCAACGTGGTGTTCATTGCCAACCTCGCGCCGCGAAAGATGCGCTTCGGGCTCAGCGAAGGCATGATTCTTTCCGCAGGAACCGGCGGTAACGATCTGTTTTTGCTGGACGCCGATACCGGCGCCAAGCCCGGCGCGAGCGTGAAATAGTCGTCACGCCGCGGCAACGTTTTCTTCGCGACTGGAAGTCCATGCTGCGGGGCGAGGCACCGCGCGGCATGTCGCTCAGCGGCATGCGCCCGGTCGTCGCGGTGGACGCGCGCAGGGGCGACGGTCATGATCAGGCACTGGGCTTTCTTCAGGCAAAGCGACACGTCCTTCGGGACGTTCTATCCCAAGCACTACATCGTCGCCGGCTACCCGAGCTTCGACGCAGCGCAGGCTGCGGAAAACGCCTTCACGGCATCCGGCACCTCCGGGAATGATGTGCGCGCAGCCACCGGCGATTTCGTCGTCAACCAGTTGGAAGCGCACAAGGAAGCCAACTGGATGGAGCGCACCCAGGCGCACGTGGCCGAATTCGCCGGCACCGAATCCGGCTTCCTGCAGACCGACGCCGAACTTGCGCGCACTGGCGGCGCATTCCTGTTCGTCTATGCGCCGGATGACGACCACGTGCAGCAGGCACGCACCATCTTCACCACCCACCGACCGGCGTTCGCGCGACGCTACCTGCAGGTCGCCATCGAGCGACTGATCGAACCCGCGACGAGTCCCGCCGACTGACCATCGGCACTGCAAACTGCGGCCACGGCTTTGTTATCGTGCCGGGATCGCCAGTCACTGTCGCGGGGAATCGCCATGCTGTTTTCGCCAAGTCGCTTGAATTGCGCGTCGCTGCCGCGAGCCGCCATTTCCTGTGTGCTCGTCCTGCTGCTTGCGGGCTGCACCACGCTGGGCGCGCCGCGTCACGCGCCTTATCCGGGCACGCACCTCACCCAGCCACCGCGCCATGTTTTCGTGATCGTGCTGGAGAACCAGTCCTGGCGCGTCACCTTCGGCGCGAAATCGCCGGCGCCGTATCTCGCCTACCAGCTGCCCAAGGAAGGCGCGATGCTGGGGCGTTATTTCGCGATCGGACATTGGAGCCTCGACAATTACCTCGCGATGATCAGCGGTCAGGCACCCAACCGCGCCACCCAGGACGACTGTCCGGTGTTCACCGATTTCAAGCGCCGCGCACCGGGGCTTGACGCGAACGGCCAGATCCTCGGCGACGGCTGCGTGTATCCGGCCGACGTCAAGACACTCGCCAACCAGTTGCAGGATGCGGGTTTCACCTGGAAGGGTTACATGGAGGGCATGGGTGCAGACCCGAGCCGCGAAGCGTCGGCCTGCGCGCATCCGGCGATCGGGGCGAAGGATCCCTCGCGCAGCGCCACCGCGAAAGACCAATACGCCACCCGGCACAATCCATTCGTGTACTTCCATTCGATCATCGACGATGCCGCCAACTGCGCCGCGCACGACGTGAACCTCGACCAGTTGCCGCACGATCTCGCCAGCATCGCCAGCACGCCGAACTTCTCGTTCATCACGCCCAACCTGTGCCACGACGCCCACAACACCCACTGCAAGACCGGCGAACCCGGCGGGCTGGTGTCGGCTGACCAGTTCCTGCGCCACTGGGTGCCGATCATCACCGCCTCGCCTGCGTTCAAGCAGGACGGCGTCTTGATCATCACCTTCGATGAAAGCGAGTTCAAGGAAGGCAACAAACCCGATGTCGCCGCGTGCTGTGGCGAAACGCATCCCGCCGGAGCGCCCGATCCCGGCCTGCAGGGCCCGGGCGGCGGCTTGATCGGCGCGGTCGTGCTGTCGCCGTTCGTCAAGCCCGGCACGGTCTCGAACGTTCCCTACAACCATTACAGCCTGCTGCGCAGCATCGAGGATTGGTTCGGACTGCCACACCTCGGCTACGCCGGGCAGGATGGGCAACGCTCGTTCGGCAACGACATCTTCAACAACGAACCAGCGAAAGCCCCTGCACCCGCGGCCAGCGTCGCGTCAGCGAAATCCGCACCGACAATGCAGCAGGTGCTGGACGCGTCGAAGCCTTCCGATTGGCGCCCACTCAATCCGGACGACACCTTGTACATGGACCTGCCCGAAGGCCGTGTCGTGATCGAACTCGATCCGGCCTACGCACCGCTGCACGCGCAGAACATCCGCACGCTCGCACACGAGCATTACTGGGACGGACTCGCGATCCTGCGCGTGCAGGACGGCTTCGTCACGCAATGGGGCGATCCCGCCGCCGAAGAGGAACATCCGGCGCACCCGCCGCGCCCGCTGGGCAAGGCCAAGGCCACGCTGGCCCCGGAGTTCGAGCGTGACATCACGCCCGGCCTGCCCTTCACCAAACTGCCGGATGGCGATGTGTACGCGCCGGAAGTCGGCTTCAGCGGCGACTTTCCGGTCGGACGTGATCCGAAAACCGGCAAGACCTGGCTGTTGCACTGCTACGGCGCCGTGGGTGCCGGCCGCGGCAACACTGCCGATTCCGGCCCCGGCACCGAACTCTACGCGGTGATCGGCCAGGCACCGCGCCAACTCGATCGCAACATCGCCGTGATCGGCCGCGTCGTCGAGGGCATGCAGTACCTCGCCGACCGACCGCGCGGAAACGGTCCGATGGGTTTCTACAAGAATCCGGCACACCAGACCAGGATCCTGCGCGTGCGGCTGGCCTCCGACCTGCCGCCATCCGAACGCATGCATTTGGAAGTCCTGCGCACCGACACACCCACCTTCGCGGCGCTGGTGGAATCGCGCCGTAACCGCAGTGACGCGTGGTATCTCTACAAGGTTGGCAAGATCGACATCTGCGACGTGCCGTTGCCGGTGCGCAAGGTTCCGGCGGCGGGCGGTGGCCACCACTGACGCTCGATCGCGGTGATTCAGGTCAGCGGGTTCGCTGGCCTGCGCTTCAGCGAAACCGGCATCATCCCGGCAAAGGCCTTGCTTCTTTCCGCGCCGTCCCACAGCTCACGCAGAGCCCCCACCCCCTTCGGCACGAAGGGGGTCGCGCGCCAAGGGCGCGCGGGGGGATGTCGACGTCCCCGCCCTCTTCCCCGCTAACGCGCCACGGCGGTTCCGCTCGCTGCGCGGCAGAGGAACGCCGCCGTCATCCCGGCGCAGGCCGGGATCGATCGAGACGACATCCCTGTCTTTTTCCGCGCCCCCGGTAGGCGAGCGGAAACATTGCGAAAGCGCTGCACGCTCGCGCAGCGAGCGAGACCGCTCAGAACATGTGCCGCTCGATTCCGAGGTGCGCCATGATCTTTGAACCGATTTCCTCGATCGAAGTATGCGTGGTGTTGAGCGAGGGAATCTTTTCGCGCTGGAAGATCTGGTCGGCCAGTACCAGCTCGCGCTTGCAACGGTCGAGCTTGGCGTAGGCGCTACCGGGACGGCGCGCCTCACGCACCTGGGCGAGGCGGATCGGTTCGATGGTCAGCCCGAACAGCCGACCGCGACAGGGCTCCAGCCGCCTGGGCAGGTGATCGTGTTCGAGATCTTCTTCGGTCAACGGATAGTTCGCCGCCTTCACGCCGTAATGCAGCGCCATGTACAGGCAGGTCGGGGTCTTGCCCACGCGCGACACACCCACCAGCACCACGTCGGCCTGGGTGTAGTCGACGTTGACGCCGTCATCGTGCGCGAGCGCGTAGTTGGTGGCGTCGATGCGCGCCTCGTACTGGTGGTAGTCGACCATTCCGTGGGCGCGATTGATGGCGCCGGAACGCCGCGTGCCGAGTTCCAGTTCCAGCGTGCCGATGAAGGGCGCCAGCACGTCGATCATCAGTGCGCCGGACTCGGCGATGAGTTCGCACAGTTGCTGGTCGACCACGGTGTTGACGACGATCGGACGTTCGGCATGCTGCGCGTAGGCGGTCTTGATGCGCAGCGACGCCGCGATGGCCTTCTCGGGCGTGTCCACGAACGCGATGCGGTGGCCGTCGAACTGCACGCCCTCGAACTGCGCGAGGATCGAATTGCCGATGGTTTCGGCGGTGATGCCGGTGGAGTCGGAAACGAAGAAAACCGTCCTGCGACCGTTCATGCGGGGCCTCCGTGAAGGGGCGAAGTTTAGCGGGGGCATCCACGCGCTTGTTTCGGGAACCCGCCGCCGCGAAAATGGCCGTTTTGGCGCGCCCGCGCCCGGATCCGTGGAGATCATCGTGACCGAACTCGTGTTGTGGCTGGACCAGCTGCGGATGACCGACCTCGCCCAGGTCGGTGGCAAGAACGCCTCGCTGGGCGAGATGATCGGCAACCTCGCCAAGCTCGGCGTATCGGTGCCGGGCGGTTTTGCCACCACGGCCGCGGCGTTCCAGGCGTATCTCGAAAAAAGCGGCCTCGCGACGCGCATTCAGCAACGGCTCGCCACGCTCGACGTCGACGATGTTGACGCGCTCGTTGCGGCCGGCAAGGACATCCGCGGCTGGATTGTCGATACGCGCCTGCCCGACGATCTGGAACAGGCAATCCGCGACGCCTACGCGAAGCTCTGCCGTGACGCTGGCGGCGAGAACATTCCGGTAGCCGTGCGTTCCTCCGCCACCGCCGAAGACCTGCCCGACGCCTCGTTCGCCGGCCAGCAGGAGACCTTCCTCAACGTCACCGGCATCGAGGACGTGCTGCACAAGGTGAAGGAAGTCTTTGCATCCTTGTACAACGACCGCGCGATCGCCTACCGCGTGCACCAGGGTTTCGCGCACGAGAACGTGTTCCTTTCGGCCGGTGTGCAGTTGATGGTGCGCTCGGACATCGGCGCCTCGGGCGTGCTGTTCACGCTCGACACCGAATCCGGCTTCCGTGACGTGGTGTTCGTCACCGCGAGTTACGGCCTCGGCGAGATGGTCGTGCAGGGCGCGGTGAACCCCGACGAGTTCTACGTGTTCAAGCCGACCTTGCGCGCAGGCAAGCAGGCGGTGCTGCGCCGCAACCTCGGCGCCAAACAGCAGCGCATGGTGTATTCGGACCAGCCCGGCGAGCGCGTACGCATCGAGGCGACGCCGGACGACCTGCGCCGCCGTTTCTGCATCAGCGATGCCGACGTCGAATCGCTGGCGAAGCAGGCGCTCGTCATCGAGCAGCACTACGGCCGTCCGATGGACATCGAATGGGCGAAGGATGGCGCAACCGGCAAGCTCTACATCGTGCAGGCACGGCCGGAAACCGTGAAGTCGCGCGCGCACGCGACCCAGCTCGAGCGCTTCCAACTCAACGCGAAAGGCCCGGTGCTGGCCGAGGGCCGCTCGATCGGCCAGAAGATCGGCGCCGGTACCGCGCGCGTGGTGCGCTCGCTCGCGCAGATGAGTTCGTTCAAGGAAGGCGACGTGCTGGTCGCCGACATGACCGATCCCGATTGGGAGCCGATCATGAAGAAGGCCGCGGCGATCGTCACCAACCGCGGCGGCCGCACTTGCCACGCTGCAATCATCGCGCGCGAGCTGGGCGTGCCAGCCGTGGTCGGCACCGGCGATGCGATGGACAAGGTGGCCGATGGCACCGAAGTCACCGTGTCGTGCGCCGAGGGCGACACCGGTTTCATCTACGCGGGCAAGCTCGCGTTCGAGCGCATCACCACCGACCTCGGCGACATGCCGAAGGCGCCGCTGAAGATCATGATGAACGTCGCCAACCCCGAGCGCGCGTTCGATTTCGGGATGCTGCCGAACCAGGGCATCGGCCTCGCGCGCCTTGAGATGATCATCGCCAGCCACATCGGCGTGCATCCGAAGGCGCTGCTGCACTATGACCAGCAGGATGCCGCGACGAAGGCGAAGATCGACGCGCGCATCGCGGGCTACGCAGGCCCAGTCGATTTCTACATCGACCGCCTCGCCGAAGGCATCGCCACCATCGCGGCCTCGGTGTATCCGAAGACCGTGATCGTGCGCATGAGCGATTTCAAGTCGAATGAATACGCCAACCTCTTGGGCGGCGGCGCGTTCGAGCCGCACGAAGAAAACCCGATGATCGGCTTCCGCGGCGCCTCGCGCTACGTCGATGCGTCCTTCAGCGAAGCCTTCGGCCTCGAATGCAAGGCGGTGAAGAAAGTCCGCGAGGCGATGGGCCTCGACAACGTGTGGGTGATGATCCCGTTCATCCGCACGCTCGACGAAGGCCGCAAGGTCATCGACGTGCTGAAGGCCAACGGCCTCGTGCAGGGCCAGAGCATCGACGGCAACGCCGCGCTGAAAGTCATCATGATGTGCGAGGTACCGTCCAACGCACTGCTGGCGGATGAATTCCTCGACATCTTCGATGGCTTCTCGATCGGCTCGAACGATCTCACGCAATTGACGCTCGGCCTCGACCGCGATTCCTCGATCGTCGCCGGTCTGTTCGACGAGCGCAATCCGGCGGTGAAGAAACTGCTGGCGATGGCAATCCAGACCGCGCGCGCCAAGGGCAAGTACGTCGGTATCTGCGGGCAGGGTCCGAGCGACCATCCGGACCTCGCCGAATGGTTGATGGACCAGGGCATCGAGTCGGTGTCGCTGAATCCTGATACCGTCGTGGACACTTGGTTGCGACTCGCGAAGCACAAAGGCTGACCCGCCACCCACTCACTGGCTTTGCCTACACAGGGGAATCGACATGCAGACCCACGCGAAAGGACCCGGCGCAGGCTGGTGGTGGCTGATCCGCGGCTTCACGGTATTGGGGCGCAAGCCCGGCACGATCCTCGGCGCGGCAGCGCTGCTCGGTGTGTGCATGCTGGTGCTGTCATCCGCACAGATGCTGGTACCGCTCCATGGCAACGCCAAGCTTGCGGTGGTCGGAGTCAGCATGCTGATCGGCGCGATGCTGTATCCGGTCTTGTACGGCGGGTTCATGCGCGTGATCGACGCCATCCGGCATGACCGTCCTGCCAACGCATTCATGCTGTTCGAGCCTTTCAAGCCCGGTCAGGGCGGCGCCCGCCTCGCCCTGTTTGGTTTTGGCATGTGGGTGATCTATGCGGCCTTCATCGCCCTGCTGGCCAGTACCGTGGGGCGCGCCATGTGGACGTGGTACCTGGATTTCCTCGCCCACCAACCGCCGCTTGGCACCCCCGTGACGAGCCTGCCTCCGCTGCCGTCCGGCTTTGCCGTGACGTTGGCGCTGGTGACCGTGTTTTTCCTTTTCTACAGCGGGGCGATGGCCGTCGGCATTGGCCAGGCATCGTTGCGTTCGGCATCACCCGTCGCCGCAATCAAGGACGGAGTCGCCGGCGCTTTCAAGAACGTGTTGCCGCTGGTGGTACTCGCGATCTGCGCGATACTTGCGATCCTCGTAGTGGCGGTCGTCATCGGGATAGTCGGAGCGATTTTGCTCGGGATCCTGGCGTTTCTCAGCAAGTCGCTCGCGGTCGTCGTGTTCGTCATCGTGTACGTGGTAATGATCGTGTTCATGTTCGCCATCATCATGGGCATCAACTATGCGATGTGGCACGACGTGGCCGACGGGGGGAACCGCACCCTCGAACCACCGATGGCGGATACGGCAGCGTAAATACCGACCGGCCCACGCGCGGGCCGGCGCGGCGTGACCAGGATGATGCGAATGCTTGACCGGCTCCCAGCACGCCGCGCAACCGCACCCGCCCTGCGGAGCAGCGCGGAGCAGCCTGGGTGAGCATCTGGATTCCCCTGCTCTGGGTGGCGACCGGCATCTGCCTGTTCGCGGGCGTGCATTTCCTGCGGGCGAACCCGGCCGAGGGGCAGGCCCGGCAGTTCCGCGCGTTCGGCGTGACCAGCCTGGCGGTCGCGACCTACATCGGCATCGGCGCACTGCTGCAGACGCCGATGGCGAACGCGCCGTGGTTGTGGATCGAACGCCTGCACGTGGCCGCAGCCTGCCTGGTTTATCCGACGGCGATCTGGTTCATCGCGCTGTACTCGTACATGCGACATTGGCGCCGCTGGGTCGTGGCAGGCGCCGTCGTATTCGGGGCGCTGTTGGTGATCGACCTGACCGGGTCAAGCGGCCTGCTGCTGGCCAGCATCACGCCCGCCCAACCGTACGCGCTGCCGTGGGGCGAGCAGATCCACCAGTACACCAGCACATCTGCGGCGCTGGCGCCGCTTTACTACCTCGCGACCCTGGCGGCGTTCGTCTGGGCGTTCTGGCGTTGCATCGCGCTGTGGCGCACGGGCGAACACATGCGCGCCCGGCCCCTGCTCGGCTTCCTGATCCTGCAGGCGATCGCCACCGGCTACGCGGAATACACCACCGCGCGCGGGCACCCCGGCCTCAACTGGGACGCCCTGCCCTTTCTCGCGTTGGTGTTGTTGCTCAGTCGCAGTTTGAACCTCGAGCTGCATGGTTACGCCGCGGCACTCGACGCCAGCAACAGTTCCTTGCGCGAGGAAATCGGACTGCGCAGCCAGGCCGATGCCGAGTTGCGAATGATGGCCTACAGCGACACCGTCAGCGGACTGCCCAACCGCCACGCACTCGCCGATTGGCTGGCGGCCACGCTGGCGGCCACGCCGCCGCGACAAGGCGCCCTGATTGTCATCGACCCGCAACGCTTCGCAGTCATCAACCACGCGCTCGGACATCGCACCGGCGATCAGGTGATCCGCGAGATCGGCAGGCGCCTGTCGAGCACGGCCGGCAAGCACGGTCTGGTCGCGCGTCTGAGTGGCGACGAGTTCGCAGTTGCCGTGCTTGCACCGGCGTCCGACGCCGCGCTGCCGCAGGTGATGGACACCGCGGAAGCGTTGCGCAAAAGCCTGGCGGAACCCTTTCAGATCGGCGCGAACACGGTGTCGGTGGCAAGCCACATGGGGCTTGCCATGTTCCATCACGCCCACGGCGACGGTGACGAACTGTTGCGACAGGCGTATGCGGCGCTGCACGAAGCCAGGAAGACGCTGCACATCGGTCCGCTGGCGTTCGTGCAATCCATGCAGGCACAAGCCGAACGCAGGCTGCGACTTGAATTCGACCTGCGTACGGCGATCGCGGGCGAGCAGATGCAGCTGGTTTACCAGCCCCAGTTTGACCGCGACGGCACGTTGATTGGCGCCGAGGCGCTGCTGCGCTGGAACCACCCGATTTACGGCGCGGTCGGTCCGCAGGAATTCATTGGCATTGCCGAAGACAGCGGACAGATGCCGGCGCTGGGCGGACACGTCCTGCACATGGCCTTTGCAATGCTGGCGACCCTGCGGGCACGCGGTCCGTTCCGCCTGTCCGTGAACATCAGCCCGTGGCAGCTGTTCCTCGCGGATTTCATGGACACCGTGCACACCGCCATCCGCGAGACCGGGGTGGATCCACGGCAGCTGACCTTCGAGCTCACCGAGACCGCGTTCATCCATGACATTCCCGACGCGGTGGCGAAACTGCAGGCACTGGCCGGGCTTGGCATCCGCGTGTCCATCGACGACTTCGGCACCGGCTACGCGTCGGTCGCGCTGCTGAAGACGTTTCCGGTGGACGAACTGAAAATCGACCAGTCATTCGTGCGCGACATGACGATCGAATCGCCGGATCGTTTCGTGGCCGCCATGGTCACGCTCGGCAACGCCATGGGGCTGCAGGTGGTGGCTGAAGGCGTCGAGCGCGAAGACCAGCGCGCGGCGCTGTCCGACATGGGTTGCCACGTATTCCAGGGCTACCTGTTCAGCCGCCCCGTGCCACCGGCGGAACTGGCCGAGCGCGTCGCCGCCGCGGAAGCCGGCCGCGCGGGCAACACCATGGCCGCCAATGTCCCGTTCGCGCCGATTTGACCGGACGCGGTTCCTTCGTATAACTTCCCGCGCACAAACAACAACACACACTCAGGGGGAAGAGTATGGCCTACTGCCGGAATTGCGGACAGCCCAACGCGGATGACGCGGCATTTTGCAGCGCGTGTGGCACGGCCATTCGCCAGCCCACTGCACCCCCATCCGGCCAGCCGGCGGCACCGGCCACGCCCGCTGCCGCCTTACCCGTCGCCGGCACGCCGGACTACGTGCCCAACTACCTTGTCCCCTCGATCCTGCTGATGTTGTTCTGTTGCCTACCCGGCGGCATCGTCGCCTTGGTCTACGCCAGCAGCGTGAACGGCAGACTGGCCCAGGGCGATCGCGCCGGCGCGATCGCGGCTTCGAAATCGGCGCGGCTGTGGTGCATGATCTCCGTCGGGGTGGGTGTCGCAATCGCCGTGATCTGGTTGGTTGCCTGGCTCGTGCCGCTGATCATGGATTCCATGGTGTCGCCCTATTGACTGGCATGACGACACTTGCGCCAACGCGAACGCGCTGGCCGATCGCGGCGCTGGGATGCGTCGCGTTGGCGGCATTGCTGGTCGACTATTTCATGACGCCCCTGGCATCGGCAGGCCTGATGCCGCCCGGGCCGGTGCACACCCTGACGGGATTCTGGTGCGCGGGATGCGGCACGACGCGCGCAATGCACGCGCTGATGCACGGCCAGCTGAAACTGGCCCTGACCATGAATCCGCTGGCAGTGATCACGCTGCCGCTGCTGCCGGTCATCGTCCTGTTCAACCGCGGCCATGTGCCGCCCGGATTCGAAGGCGTGGCGCGCGCGCTTTGTTCGCCCAAGGTTTGGGCGGTGATCCTGGTGGCCTACATCGTCGCCCGCAACCTGCCATGGCCACCGTTCAGCTGGCTCGCGCCGGGCGGCTGGAATGCTTGAGCGGGTTTGTTGGAGCCCCGGGTATTGATGATTCAAAGAAGGAGTGGCCCATGCCAAACGCTTCCCTTGTCCCCAATCTCTGGGAACTGACGAATTACATTGGCCCCGTCATTGCGTTCGTCGCGTGCATGCTGCTGTTCGCGCGCACCCGCAAGGTCGGTTTCAGGATCCTGGGCGTCGCGAGCTTGTTCTACCTGCTGCCGCGCATTCTGCAGCATGTGATGCACCCTTCCAATCCGTGGTTCTTCCTTTTGCTGTGGTTCGTGATCAACCTTGCAGTGATGGCCGGATGGGTGGTGCTCGCGGCCGAATTCCTCGCGGATCGCGGCTTGAGCGCCCGATCTCCCGCCGTCGCATCGGCGGTCGCACCTGCCGCTGCGCCCACTTGCGCACGCTGCAACACGCCACTGGCCGCGGCGGCCAGCTTCTGCACGAAATGCGGGCAACCCACCACCGCTTGAGGCGCGCGGGATCAATGCTGCCGCGGCCTCTGGTCGCGCGCCCGCGTGTTGCCGACGATCGCGTCGCATCGCCATCTGTGCCATTGGTCATCGTGACCGGCGCGCGTGCGCGTGGCATCCTGCGCGACTGGCGCGGGTGCTCGTATCCGCGACCAACCCTCGCCATCCGCCGGAACTCCCGATGAAACACGCATGCTTGTGCGCGCTCGCCCTTGCCTCGGTCGCGACCGTCGGCTGGTCCGCAGCGAGCGCCCCCGCCGCGCCGCAATCGCAGTACAACCCGCAGGCGCTGTTCGCCCCCTTTGACTATCAGTATCCGGCCAATGCCTACCGTGCCGCTGACGGCCAGCCGGGGCCGGATTTCTGGCAGAACCGCGCGGATTACGAAATCCACGCGACGCTGGATCCGAAAGCGAAAACGCTGACGGGCACGGAGACCATCAGCTACACCAACAACAGCCCGCAGGCGCTCGCCTACCTGTGGCTGCAACTGGACCAGAACCGCTACCGCAGCGATGCACGCGGGAATTTTTCGGGTGACCGTGCGCCCTTGCCTGCATCGCACACCGATGGCGACGTGATCACCGCGGTGCAGGTCGAGACGGCGACGGGCCTGCGCACCGCACATTTCATCGTCAGCGACACCCGCATGCGCGTCGACCTGCCGCAAGCGGTCGCCGCGCACGGCGGCAAAGTGAAAGTCCGCATCGCATGGCATTACACGATTCCCGGACGGTTCGGTGGCCGCACCGACTG
>DASSRT010000350.1:0-2411 GCA_035701705.1 Rhodanobacteraceae bacterium | reverse complement strand
CCGTTCAAGCTGTACCGCTGCCACACCATCATGAACTGCACCAACACTTGTCCAAAGGGATTGAACCCGTCCAAGGCGATCGCCGAGATCAAGCAGCTGCTGGTGAATCGCACGGTGTGATGGCCACGCATCTTCCCGTAGGCCGGTTCAGGGAGCGCAGAGGCGGAACCGGTGCGAGGATCATGCCCATGCCGGCTCCGGCCTGCGGCCTCGAGCCGGCCTACCTGAAACCGTAAAACTGCAGGAGCGCGCCACGCGCGCGACCAGACCGTGAACACGACCGCCACGGCTTTTGATGCGCGTATGAAACGCCTGCGCTGGCGCGCCCGGCGCGGCACCCGCGAACTGGATGCCTTGGTGGGCGGCTGGCTGGATCGTCACGCCGATACCGGTGACGCAACCGTGTTGCAGGCATTCGATACCCTGCTTGACCAGCAGGACCCCGAACTCTGGGACTGGCTGATGGGTCACGCGCAGGCTCCGCGCGCGGACTGGCAGGCCATCGTGGCAGAGATTCGGCGTCATGCAGGGCTGACGCAATGAAATCGGCGCCGGCAATCGGATTCGAATACCACGCATCGCGGATGCTGGTGGCTGCGACGGTCCTCGTGGCGATGCTTGCTGTCGTGGCCGTATGGGTCAGCGGCTTGCCGTCGTTGCTGCGCTTGCTGGCGGTACCTTGTATCGCGGGTTGGGCCGGATGCACGATTGCGCGCATGCTGCGTCCAAACGTTCGTACCGTGTCGTGGCAGGCTGACGGTACGGTGCGTCTTCTGGTCGACGACCGCAGACGCAATCTCCAGGCGGAAGTCCAAGGCCTGGTGCATGCGGCACGCATGCTGGGTCCGCTGATCGTCTTGACGTTGCGCTGGCCACCTCGTGCCAATGCCTCGCTGTGGCTGTTGCCGGACAACCTCGACGTCGCCACCCGCCGCCTGTTGCGAATGCGGCTGGGTGCCGTCACGAACCGCCCTGCGTCAGGGAACGCCGACAGCGGATGATGGTCTGAACCGCTTGCCCATGCGTCGCGGTTCCTTCACGCTGCGCAAGCATCAAGGTCGCGGTACCCCGCGAAACGGCTGCGCCCAATCCTCCCCCAACTCCCATCTCCAATCCCTGCCTTCATGTTCCGACCGCTAGAACTCTTCATCGGCACCCGCTACATCCGCGCCAAGCGGCGCAACCATTTCATCTCATTCATCAGCGTGGTTTCCATGCTGGGCCTGATCATCGGCATCACCGCATTGATCACGGTGATCTCGGTGATGAACGGGTTCGATTTCGAGTTGCGTTCGCGCATCCTCGGCATGGTTTCCCAGGCGTCGATCACCTCGGTCGGCAACAGCATGCCGAAATGGCAGCAGGCCATGGCGGTTGCCGAGCGCAATCCGCACGTGCGGGGTGCGGCGCCCTATGTCGAGCGCGAAGCGTATTTGAGCGGCAACGCCGCCAGCCAGGGGGCGATCGTACGTGGCATCCTGCCGGACCAGGAGCCCAAGGTCGCCGACATCGGGGCGAAGATGATCGCCGGCAGGTTGTCCGCGCTCACGCCGGGCTCATGGGGCATCGTGCTGGGCCGCGACCTGGCGTTGGTGCTGGGCGTCAACGTTGGCGACAAGGTGGTGGTGACTGCCAGCATCGGCGCTTCGCCGATCGGCGCGCTGCCGCGCCTGAAGCGATTCACGGTGGTGGGCGTGTTCGAGGCCGGCATGCAGGAATACGATTCCGGCCTTGCCATCGTGAACCTGCACGATGCAGAAAAGCTTTACCAGATGGATGGACCCAGCGGCATCCGCTTGAAGCTCGATGACCTGTTCGTCGCCAACCGGGTTGCGGCGTCGCTCGCCGAGCAACTGGGGCCGGCCTACGTCGCGCGCGGCTGGATGCAGCAGCACGCCAATTTCTTCAAGGCCATCGCGATGGAAAAGATCGTGATGTTCATCATCCTGTCGTTGATCATCGCGGTGGCGGCGTTCAACCTGGTGTCGTCGCTGGTGATGCTGGTGACCGACAAGCAATCGGACATCGCGATCCTGCGCACGCTGGGCGCGACTCCGCGTTCGATCATGGGCGTGTTCATGATCCAGGGCATGTTGATCGGAATCATCGGCATCGTGATCGGCACGGTCTGCGGCGTGGCGCTGGCGCTCAACGTGCCCGCGATCGTCGACGGCATCCAGAACCTCACCGGATACCAGTTCCTGCCGGAGTCGGTGTATTACATCAACAACGTACCCAGCAAGCTCGAATGGAGCACTGTTGGCTGGGTCGCCGGCATGGCATTCCTGTTCTCGCTGCTGGCGACGATCTACCCCGCGTGGCGTGCGTCACGCACGCAACCGGCCGAGGCGTTGCGCTATGAATAGCCGGGAGCCGGGAGCCGTGAACCGAAAATCGGCAAACGCATGCGT
>DASSRT010000349.1:0-6089 GCA_035701705.1 Rhodanobacteraceae bacterium | reverse complement strand
GCTGGTGCGGCGCATCGCGGGCGTGCGCCTGTATGCGCCGAACCTGAAACACGTCGATCTGGATGCGCCGGGCTATTACTTTCTCGCCACCGATACGCCGAACGTGATGCGCTGGCTGGCCGCGAAGGCGGAATCGGCAGGTGCGGCAATCCGCTACGGCCAGGTGTTCCGCGGCGCGCAACGCGAGCGCAGCGGCTTCGATCTCGGCGAGCTCGGCGAAACGCGTTATCTCGTCGGCGCCGATGGCCCGCGTTCGCGGGTCGCGCGCGCGCTTGGGTTGGGTTGCAACACCGACCAGTTGTTCGGCGTCGAGTACGAATTCGCTGGCGCCGAAATCATCGATCCCGGCAGGCTGCATTGCTTCATCGACCGCAAGCTCGCGCGCGGTTACATCGGTTGGGTACTGGCCGGCGTCGGCGTGGTGCAGGTGGGCCTCGCGCGGCGCGTGCACGGCGAGGCGCCGCCGCCACGCGAGGCGATGGCCGCCTTCCTCGCGAAGATCGCGCCGATTTTCGATTTCCGCGAGCAACGCCCGGACGCGGTGCGCGCCGGGATGATCCCGTGCGGCGGCGTGGTCAATCCGGTGGCGACGCAGCGTGCATTGCTGGTGGGCGATGCCGCGGGCATGGTTTCGCCGGTGACGGCGGGCGGCATCCACACGGCCCTGAAGCACGGCCTCGCCGCAGGCCACGCGATCGCGGATTACCTTTCCGGCAGGCGCGAAGATCCGAGTGGCTGGTTCGTGGATTCCTACCCGCGCTTTCGCGCCAAGCGCGTGCTGCGGTTCCTGTTCGACCATTTCCAGAGTGACGCGGCGTTCAACCTGCTGCTGGCGACGCGGCCGATGCGTGCAGCCGCCGGGCTGGTGTATTTCCATCACAAGGGCGTATTCGATCCGGCGCGTGAAGGCGCGCCAGCCCGATCGGCGAACGCGAACGACAGCGCCGCGGCGTGATTGACGCAGCGCATGCGTGTTGCAGCGCGCGTGCCGGGCCAGACGTCGCGGATGTTGGCGGTTGAGCTTGCTGCGATCGCGTCGAATGCAATGATGACAGTTGTCAGCGAACGCTCGTGAAGGGCCGATCCACGCGCGGCCGGCGTGTATCATCCGGCGTTTGCCAACGGGCGGACACCAATGCCGAACGCAATCTCCATCGCCGCGGCGAGCAAGCACTTCGGCGCGCATACCGCCGTCGACCGCCTGTCGCTGGACGTGCCGGCCGGGTCGATCTACGGCTTCCTCGGCCGCAACGGCGCCGGCAAGACCACGACCTTGCGGATGATCACCGGCATCCTCGATCCGGATGGCGGCAGCGTCAGTGTGCTGGCTGGCAAGGCGCCGCGCGAAGTGCGCGCGCGCACCGGGTACCTGCCCGAGGAAAACGGCCTGTACAAGGACATGCAGGTGCTCGACATGGTGACCTACTTCGGCCAGCTGCGCGGGCTCGACCGGCGCGAAGCGCGTACGCGCGGGCGCGATCGCCTCAAGGCCGCGGGGCTCGAAGCCTCCATCAACGCCAAGTGCAACACCTTGTCCAAGGGCATGGCGCAGAAGGTGCAGGTGATCGCGGCGGTGCTGCACGATCCGGAACTGGTGGTCCTCGACGAACCATTCTCCGGGCTGGATCCGGTGAATTCGGAAATGGTGTTGGGCTTGATCCGGCAGTTCAAGCGCGAGGGCCGCACGGTGATTTTTTCCACCCATGTGGTCGAACATGCCGAGCAGATCTGCGATGCGGTGGTCATCATCGATCACGGCCAGCGCAAGCTGGATGGCCCGCTGGCGGAGATCAAGGCGCGCGGCGGGCGCAGCGTGGTCGTCGACTACGAAGGTGATGCCGGATCGCTGGCACATTTGCCCGGCGTGCTGGCCGCGGACGATGCCGGCCAGCACGCCGAACTGCGCCTCGCCCCCGATGCCGATACACAAGTGCTGCTGAAGGCGCTGGTCGAGCGCGTGCGGATCCGGCGCTTCGATACCCGCGAGGCAACCCTGAAACAGATTTTCCTGCAGACGGTGGGGAGCGAACATGACGCTGCGTAATGTCTGGCTGGTGGCGCAGCGCGACTACGTCGCGTACGTGGGGCGGCGCCGTTTCTGGATCAGCCTGCTGCTGTCGCCGGCGATCCTGCTGGCGATCATGCTGGTGCCACCGTTGATCCAGCACTTCAGCGCGGCGCAGAGCTACGCGGTGGTGGATCAATCCGGTTGGCTGCTGCCGGCGGTCGAACAGCGCATCGAGGCCGACGATTACGCAAGGTTGCTGAACCTTGCCGCGCGCACGCCGGCCCAGGCGGTGCACGGATTGCCGCCGGTGCTCGCGGCGCTGGCGCCGGATGCGGCGAAACTCGACGAGCAGGGCCGCAAGGATCTCGCGCAGGCATTGGCTGCAGGCAAGCCGGCGCCGGTTTCGGCGGATGCGCTTGCCATCTGGGCGCAGCGCGACGCACTTGCGAAATGGTATTCGGCACTGACGCCGGAGATGGCGGCCGCGGTGGACCGCAACCTCTCGATCGCCAAGTACAAGCGCGTCGAGCAGGCGCCGAAATCGCTGCGCGACGCAATCAGCAAGGGCGATCTGTACGCGTATTTCGTGCTGCCGTCCGACCCGCTCGCGGCGGATGCCACGTTCAAGTACGCATCGCACAACCTTACCGATACCGATTTGCGTGACTGGTTCGGCACGAAGGTGTCGGCGGTGTTGCAGGCGCGGCGCGCAGCGCAGGCCGGCTTGACCGCGGCCCAGGCGAAGTCGATCGGCCAGGCCGTGTCGTTCGACAACCAGCTGGTGACGGAGCACGGCGCGAAGACCGCGACGGCCGCCGAACAGGCCGCGCAGTGGCTGCCGGTGGGTTACGTGTACCTGCTGTTCATCTCGATCATGCAGATCGCGCAGTTGCTGATGATGGCGACGATCGAGGAGAAGTCGAACCGCATCGCGGAAACGCTGCTGGCGGCGATCCAGCCTTCCGACATCATGGCCGGCAAGACGCTCGGCGTCGCCTGCGTGGGCGTCACCATGGTCGGCGGCTGGCTGACCTTGATCCTCGGCCTGCTGGCGGTGTTCGGCAGCATGTTCAATCTCGGTGGATTCGCCGGCGCGATCCTTGCCGGCATCAGCGCGTGGAACATCATGTGGTTCCTGGTGTACTTCGTGCTCGGGTTCCTGCTGTACGCGGCCGTCACCGGTGCGATCGGCGCCGCCGTCAACAACATCCGCGAGGCGCAGCCCTACATGACGCCGGTGATGCTGTTCATGATCATCCCGCTGATCATCATGGTGCCGGTCGCGCAGGATCCGACCGCGCTGTGGGCGCGCGTGTTGTCGTACGTGCCGCCGTTGACGCCGTTCCTGATGATGAGCCGCTCGGGCGCGCCACCGCCGATGATCGATTACATCGCCACGACCGCGTTGCTGCTGGTCACCGTGATCATCGCGATGTACCTGTCCGGGCGGATTTTCCAGCGCGGCTTGCTCAATTCAGGCGCGCCGCCGAAGTTCGGGGAAATGCTGTCGTGGGCGCGTGGCTCGAAGCGCGTGGCGGCGCAGGCCGGCGACGCCGCTGTCGGTTCGGCGGAGTGATCTCGCAGCTGGCTTACAAGCGCCCGAAGTAGACGGCGACGCCGAGGCCCGCATCCCAGTCATCCGCGCTGCCGCCGAGGCGGTGGCGGAAACTCGCGTCCAGTTGCACGCGCGGCGTCGCCATCCAGGTGACGCCGGCGCCCGCCATGCTGCCGCTGCCGGCGCCATTGAAGTGTTGCCATCCGGCTTCGGCGTAAGCGGCGAGGGCGTCACTGAAGGCGTGGCTTGCGTTGAAGGCCACCAGTCCGCCGTCGTCGGCGCCGTGGTCCGCCTCGACGTACGCGCCGGCCGAATTGCGTGCATCGAGTTGCCAGTTGAAGGCGGCGCCCAGCAGGTATTCGGGCGCGTCGTTGCGAAAGGCCGGCGCGCCATCGGTGAAGGTCACGCTGCCGAGCAAGCCCCAACTGAAGTTTCCCGAGGCGGGCAGGGCGAATTTCAGTCCAAGGCTGCTGCCGCCGCGACCGTCGGCCGAGGAACCCGGCGCGGACAAATGGTTGTAAGAGCTGCCCAGCTGCAGCTCGAACGGACCGCCGACGCCAACGCGCAGCAGGGCGTCGGCGGTGTACAGCGAAACGCCGTCGGCGCGGCTCCAGTCAGGCAGGCCTTGTTCGTAGGTGACATCACCGGCCTGCAGGACCGCAGGCGTGAAGCCGAGGCCGGGGCGGTCGTAGCCGGGATTGCCGGCATGCGCGCAGGTCGCGACCAGCAATCCGCACAGCGCTGCCGCTGCGTGCAGGTACAGGGATTCCGGAAGCGGACGACTCGGCATCCGTTGAATGTATCGGAACGCGCAGGCGTTGCGCATGCGGCCCGGATCGGGCGATGACGGCTCCGGGGCGGGCCATGCATGGCCCGCAATCGCAGGGTGCCTTTCAACACCCTGTTAGTGGAAATGGCGCGTGGTTGGGCGCCGTCATCCCCGCGAAGGCGGGGATCCAGCGTCTTTGACCACGACGGGCCCTGGATTCCCGCTTTCGCGGGAATGACGGGAATTGAGACTGTGCGCCTTGTGCAAGCACCATTGCTGTTAGGGAACCTCTGATCAATCCCATTCTTCGTCATCCCGGCGAAAGCCGGGACCCAGTGACTGTTCCGCAAGGCATTGAAACACAGAGCCGCTGGGTCCCGGATATCGCTTCGCGATTCCGGGATGACGAGCAAAATCAGAGCGTCCTTAGTGGTGGTCGTGCGCGTTGATGAAGGACGCCGCCGCGGCGTGCAGGCCATCGTGCGATTTCGGATCGAGATACACCATGTGCCCGGACGGGAAGAACTGGACACTGATGTTCTTTTGCAGCTTTTCCGGAATCGGCAGGTTGCGGATTTCGTACTCGGCGGAATAGAACGGCGTTCCGAGGTCGAAATAGCCACCCAGCAACAGCACGTGCAGGTTCGGATTCTGCTTCATCGCGTCGGCGAGATCGGGCATCACGTTCGGCAAGGCGGGCAACGCGAACGGTGCGCCCGGCTGCTTGTGCTTGAAGTCCCATTCCATGAACACGTTGATCTGCGGCTTGTAGGTCATGCCCTTGCCGAAATCGAGCGTGTTGCGGACGTAGGCGTTGAACTCCGAGACGGTCGGTGCGTCGATGGCCGAATCCAGCGGATCGTAGCCGGCTTCCTCGGCCATCGGATTCAATGCGGGACCGCTGTAGCGCGAGTCGAGCCGGCCGGTCACGTCGTCGCTGGCACCCAGCAACTCGTGCGCGAACTGGCCGCCGCTCACGCGCAGGTTGGCTTTCAGGATGTAAGCCGTCGGCAGGCCGGTGTACTGGTGCAGTTGTTCGGCCACCTTCTGTTTGGTCGCCGGATCGAGTTGCGAGCCCTGCAGCAGCGCCTGCGCGTACTCGCCGGTCGCGTATTGCTCGACCTGCTTCAGGAAGCTTTCCAGGTCGGCCGGCTGCTGCGGCAGCTTGTGGTGGTACCACGCGGTGGCCGCGTAGCTCGGCAGGCCGAGGACGAACGACAGGTTGTTGGCGCCCGGATTGATCTGCGGGAAGTCGACGCTGATGTCGTAGTTGAGGATGGCCGACAGCAGGATGACGCCGTTCAGGCCCACGCTGTCGTCATTTTCCAGAATGTCAGCCAGCACCGCGGAGCGCGTGGTGCCGTAGCTTTCGCCGAACAGGAACTTGGGCGAGGTCCAGCGATTGTTGATGGTGATGTAGCGCGTGATGAACTGTGCGAAGGAATGCGCATCCGCATCGACGCCGTAGACATCCTTGGCGGTGCCTGCGCCGCCATCGTCCTTGCCGATCACGCGGCCGAAGCCGGTGCCCGGTGCGTCGATGAAGACGAGGTCGCTGGCATCCAGCAGGCTGTCGTTGTTGTTGACCAACTGGTACGGCGCCGGCGGCGTCAGCGTGCCACTGCCGACCACGACCTTCTTCGGGCCGAACGCGAGCATGTGCAGCCACACCGTCGAGGAACCGGGGCCGCCGTTGTACAGGAAGGTGATGGGCCGCGTGCCGGGGTTCGCGCCATCCTTGGTGTAGGCGACGTAGG
>DASSRT010000348.1:0-4912 GCA_035701705.1 Rhodanobacteraceae bacterium | reverse complement strand
GGCGCTTGGCGCCGCCCACCGGTCGACGCCATCGCCACGCCAGGAAAACGCCACGCGTCCCGCCACGCCACGCGGCCCGTATTCGACCCAACCGTTCAAGAACACCGTGCACCCGATCCCGGCGCGCGTGCAACCGGAGCCTCCCACGCGCAGGCCCGGCGCACTGCCGAGTGCGGGATTTGCGCACCCCGGTGAACCACGCCAACCGATGCGGCCATCGAGTGCCCGTCCCGCCAACCCGGCGCAGCCGGAGCGGTTGCCGGTGGTACGTCCCATCGAGCGCGCTTCGGTGAATGCGGATACCCGCGCCGCGCAACAGCAGCGCCAAGCCCAGCTGCAGGCGCAGCAGCGCGTACGCGAGCAAGCGCAACAGCAACGCCAAGCCCAGCTGCAGACCCAGCAGCGCGCCCGCCAGCAACAAGCGCAACAGCAACGCGAAGCCCAAGTGCAGGCGCAGCAGCGTGCCCGCCAGCAGCAGATGCAACAGCAGCGCCAAGCCCAGCTGCAGGCCCAGCAGCGCGTACGCGAGCAGCAAGCGCAACAGCAACGCCAAGCCCAGATGCAGGCGCAGCAACGCGCCCGCGAGCAGCAGGTGCAACAGCAACGCCAAGCCCAGATGCAGGCGCAGCAACGCGCCCGCGAGCAGCAGATGCAACGGCAACGCGAAGTCCAGGTGCAGCAACAGCGTCGGGTTCAGGCCCCGCAATACCAGCGCGAGCCGCAGCGGCATGCATCGCCGCCCAAGAAACACCCCCGCGACAGCAGCGACGACGATCGCCAG
Organism: Rhodanobacteraceae bacterium; assembly: GCA_035701705.1. GTDB lineage: Bacteria > Pseudomonadota > Gammaproteobacteria > Xanthomonadales > Rhodanobacteraceae > 66-474. Next base: position 4,131 of record DASSRT010000348.1, on the reverse strand, counting down.
CATCGCTGATTCCGCATGCCCCGCACCGCATGGTGCGGGGCGTTACACTTCCCGGATGCAGATTTATCTCAATGGCCAGGCGCATGAGTGCGCGGCCGCCGCCACCGTCGCTGCACTGCTTGAAGCCTCGGGCTACGCCGGCCGCCGCGTGGCCGTGGAAGTGAATCGCGAAATCGTGCCGCGCAGCCTCCACGCACAGCATGCGTTGCATGAAGGCGATCGCGTGGAGATCGTGCAGGCGATCGGGGGAGGGTGAGACGGCGCGCTTGCGATCTGCCGGCGGCAGATCGCGCGCCGGCGAACGCCCGAGGCAGGACGCCGAGGGCCGGGTTGCCTGGCGAGATCAGGATGATCGAGCTTGGCAACAGCGTCCGCTCGCGCAGCGAGCGCTTGCGCGGCACCACCGAGATCGAGGCAGGAAGCCGAAGGCCGGGTTGCCTGGCGAGCGCCGGACGCGCGAGCCTGGCAACAGCGTCCGCTCGCGCAGCGAGCGCTGACAGCGAGCCTTGCGTCTATTCGCTGCAATCTCTCGTTCGCTGGGCAAACGAAACGCGCGTACTACAATTGCGGTTCGTTCTCGACACGCAGCAACCATGAACGCGCAATTGCAATCGTCTTCATCACCGGACCACGCCGACGCTCTCATCATCGCCGGGCGCAGTTTCCACTCGCGCCTGCTGACCGGCACCGGCAAGTTCAAGGACCTCGACGAAACCCGCCGCGCAACCGATGCCGCCGGCTCGGAAATCGTCACCTTCGCGGTGCGCCGGATGAATCTCGGCCAGGACGCGAACGCGCCCAACTTGCTCGATGCACTGCCGCCCGAGCAGTTCACCCTGCTGCCGAACACCGCCGGTTGCCACAGCGCCGAGGAAGCCTTGCGGACTTGCCGGCTGGCGCGCGAGCTGCTGGACGGACATTCGCTCGTGAAGCTCGAAATCATCGGCGACCAGAAAACCCTGTTTCCCGACGTGATCGAAACGCTCGCCGCTACTGAGGTGCTGGTGAAGGACGGCTTCGACGTGATGGTTTACACCACCGATGATCCGTTGCTCGCCCGGCGCTTGGAAGAACTGGGTTGCGCCGCGGTGATGCCGCTGGCCGCACCGATCGGCTCGGGCCTCGGCATCCAGAACAAATACACGATCCTCGAAATTGTCGAAAACGCGAAGATTCCGGTGATCGTCGACGCCGGCGTTGGCACCGCTTCGGACGCCGCGCTGGCGATGGAGCTGGGTTGCGACGGCGTGCTGATGAACACCGCCATCGCCCACGCCAGGGATCCGGTGTTGATGGCACATGCGATGAAGTGCGCGATCGAAGCTGGCCGCGCGGCGTTTCGCGCCGGCCGCATCCCGCGCAAGCGTTTTGCGAGCGCATCGAGCCCCGTCGACGGGATGATCGGCTAACCATCCCCTCTCCTTCCGGGAGAGGGTGGCGCGAAGCGCCGGGTGAGGGTTCGGGACACATACTGCATCCGAACCCTCACCCATGCCCCTCTCCCGAGGGGAGAGGGGTTTTTCTTGAACGACGAAGCACCAGAACACCGCCGCAGCATCCGCAGTTTCGTGTTGCGCGAAGGCCGCATCACGCCTGCCCAGCAACGCGCCTTCGACGAGCATTGGCAGCGCTTCGGCGTCGACTATTCCGGGGCACCGCGTGACCTCGACACCCTGTTCGGCCGCCACGCGCCGCGCGTGCTGGAGATCGGCTTCGGCAACGGCGAGGCCCTGGCGTGGTCCGCAGCGCACGACTCCGCGCGCGATTACCTCGGCATCGAGGTGCACCGCCCCGGCGTCGGTCGCCTGATGAATGCACTGGCGGAAACCGATATCGGCAACGTGCGGCTGTATCGCCACGATGCCGTCGAAGTTTTGCGCGACGAAATTCCGCCCGCCGCACTCGCCGAAGTGCGCATCTGGTTTCCCGATCCGTGGCACAAGAAGCGCCACCACAAGCGGCGCCTGGTCCAGCCCGCCTTCGTCGAACTGCTGGCTGCGCGCGTGCAGCCGGGTGGCCTGTTGCACCTCGCCACCGATTGGCCCGAGTATGCTCTGCACATGCGGGAGATACTGACGCGGCAACCTGCATGGCAACTGCGCGATGGGGAGAGCGGTGAATCCCGACGACCGGCCTGGCGCATCGAAACCCGTTTCGAACGGCGCGGCATCGCGCTCGGCCACCCGGTTACGGATCTGTTGTATGACCGTGTGTAATCATTGCCCGAACGCTGTCGCATCCTGACCTGACGGACCCTGGCGCCGATGGAGCTGACCCTTACCCCCGACATGCTGCTGGTGCTCGGGTTGGTCGGCTTCACCATCCTCATGCTGATTCTCGAGTGGGTGCGCGCCGACATCGTGGCGCTGCTGGTGCTGGTGGTGATCGGCATTACCGGCTTGATGCCGGTCGAGCGGCTGTTCGACGGCTTCGCCTCGAATGCCGTGCTGTCGCTGATCGGCATCATGATCATGGGCGCCGGCCTCGACCGCACCGGCGTGCTCAACAAGGCCGCATCCTTCATCCTGCGCCTGGCCGGCGGCGTGGAAGGGCGCGTCTCGCTGCTGCTGAACGCGACCGTCGGCGGGCTCTCCTCGATCATCCAGAGCCAGGCGCTGGCGGCGCTGTTCCTGCCGGTGGCCAGCCGCATCTCGTCGCGCACGGGCATGCCGCTGAAGCGGCTGCTGTTGCCGATGGCGTGCTGCATCCTCGCCGGCACCAGCATGACGCTGATCTCGAACTCGCCGCTGATCCTGCTCAACGACCTGATCGCCAGCGCCAACCGCAACCTGCCCCCGGGCGCGCAAACCATCGAACCCTTCAAGCTGTTCGCGATCACGCCGATCGGCATTCCGCTGTTGCTGGCCGGCCTCGCCTACTTCTACTTCCTCACCCGCAAACTGATGCCGGACGAGGCGTTTGAAAAGCCGAAGGTCACGCCGGGCCGCACTGAAAGCTACTTCGCCGACACCTATGGTATCGAGGGCGAAGTCGCCGAGCTCACCGTGACCGCCGACAGCCCGCTGGTCGGCATGAGCATCGGCGAGGCCGAAACGCTGGAGCGGGCGCCGCTGATCCTCGCGATCAAGAACGGCGACGAAGCGCGCCTGGGGCCACCTTCCGACCAGATGATCTGGGTCGGCACCGTGCTCGGGGTGCTCGGTCCGCGGCCCAAGGTGAATGAATTCGCGCAGGAGCTGCAGTGCCGCGTCGGCAGCCGCGTGCAGGCACTGGCCGACATGTTCAACCCCACCCGCGCGGGCATTTCCGAAGTCGTGATCCCGCCGATGTCGAAGTTCATCAAGCAGCAGGTCGGCGAACTGCGGCTGCGCAAGCGCTACGGCATTTCGGTGCTGGCGGTGTACCGCGGCGACGAAGTGACCCGCGGCGAGGACGTGCGCAAGCTCACCCTGCACGCCGGCGACACGCTGGTGCTGCACAGCTACTGGCGCGACCTCACACTGGCGACGGAAGGCCGCGACCTGGTGCCGGTGACGGATATTCCCAGCGAGGAATCGCGGCCCGGCAAGGTCCGCTACGCGCTGGTGTTCTTCGCGCTGGCGATGGGCCTTGGCCTGTTCACCGACCTGCGGCTGTCGGTGGCGATGATGACCGGCGCGGTCGGCATGCTGCTGGCCGGCGTGCTCAACATGGACGAGGCCTACGGCGCGATCAACTGGAAGACCATCTTCGTGATGGCGTGCCTGATCCCGCTCGGAGTGGCCATGGATTCCACCGGCACCGCCGCGTGGATGGCGCAGGAGATCATGCGCTACCTCGGTGGCGTGCCGCAGTGGGTGCTGCAGGCCTGCATCGCCATCCTCGCGCTGGTGTTCTCGCAGATCATTTCGCACGTCGGCACGGCCGTGATGATGGTGCCGATGGCCATCAACATCGCGCTGGCTTCCGGTGGCAACCCCGCGGTGTATGCGCTGATCGTGGCGCTGTCGGTCTCCAACACCTTCCTGCTCCCGGGCGCCAGCCCCACCCTGTTGATCGTCGCCGGGCCCGGCGGTTACAAGCCGCGCGATTTCGTGCGCGTCGGCCTGCCGCTGACGGCGGTGATGCTGGTGGTCACGCTGATCATGGTGAACGTGGTGTTCAACCGGTGATCGGCGACCATCCATGATC
>DASSRT010000347.1:0-5813 GCA_035701705.1 Rhodanobacteraceae bacterium | reverse complement strand
ACCTGAGCCATAGGATTTCCACATTTGAAGTGTCAATCTGCCAGCCTTGACTAGCTGAATACCTCCAGGCCCCCACAGGTTTCCGTTGGTTCCCTCGTAGACTTTCAAAACGTCGCCTACCTGTGCCCCAATGCCGAACGTCCCGTAATGGCCGGGCGGTTGTGGTGGCAATGGGAGCGATAGCTTTGGATTAGGCTCAGTAGTTACTCGTGACTCGAAGAAACCATGTACTTGCTTAGTTTCATGTGAGTCTAAAACTTCCAACGTAAGCGTCACCTGGTGACTGATAAGGCAACTGACTGCAGAGTTGGAGCTATCAAACTGCATTATTTGGAATATATTCTTTTTTGATTGAGCAGTATGGTCCTTGACTGCCGGGCGTACGACATAACAGTCGACAATACCCCCTTCCGTGACCTGCCGCGAGACGACTGTTCCGGTAAAGATGACCGGTGCTTTGTCGAGCTCCGCTTGACTCATAGGTGGCACCTCAGCTTTCGCAAGAGGCAGCATCACGATTGAAAGAAGTGCAAACAGCACCCGCATCTGTGTATATCGCACAACCTTCTCCTCCGCTAACGCCATTTCTGCCCCTGTTCGGGGGCGGTATCGGGATCGTGCTGCCATCGAGCTGCCATGTCAATCAGAACGTTCCTATGCCCTATGAGGTGCGTCGCCGCTTCCGATGGCGCCATGCGCCGAATTCCGACAATATGCTATCCGACACTTCTGGGGCGGAATTCAATACCGGGAACGATCAGGGGTGGTAACGGCGGAGGGGCTGCTTTCGAGCAGTTCGATAGCACGCTTCAACTTCCTCTTTTGGCCGCTTGCTGCCCGTCTCGGCACTCACCCACGGTGATACGGATGCCCGTTGAGGATGGTCACCGCGCGGTAGAGTTGCTCGGCGACGACCAGCCGCACCAGCATGTGCGGCAAGGTCAGCGGGCCGAGTGACCAGCGCTGCTCGGCGCGTTGCAGCACCTCGCGCGCGTGGCCATCGGGTCCGCCGATCAGGAAGGCGACGTCGCGTCCGCCCATCCGCCAATTCGCAAGTTGCTGCGCAAGTTGTTCGCTGGACCACACCGCGCCACCGCCATCCAGCGCCACCACGTGGGCATCGCGCGGCAGCGCCGCCAGCAACGCGGAACCTTCGGCGGCCATGGCCCGCGCATCGTCGTGACCCTTGCCGCGCGGGCCGGGTTTCAACTCGACGAGTTCCAGCGGCAGTTCATGCGACAAACGCTTGGTGTATTCGGCGTAGCCTTCCGCGACCCAACGCGGCATGCGTTCGCCGACGGCAATCAAGCGTGCGTGCATGCCTTTTGCTTATCCCGCGTTGGCGGCTTCCGGCGCCTGGTCGCCCACGGTCCACAGGCGTTCCAGCCCGTAGAACTCGCGGACCCGCGGCAGCATCACGTGCACGATGATGTCGCCAAGGTCCACCAATACCCATTCGGCTTCCTGCTCGCCTTCGACGCCGAGCGGCAGCATCCCCGCGCGCTTGGCGAACTTCACCACTTCATCGGCGATGGATTTGACGTGGCGCGAGGAGGTGCCTGAAGCAATGATCAGCAAGTCGGCGATCGAGGTGCGTCCGCGCACGTCGATCTCGCGGACATCTTGCGCCTTCAGCTCTTCGAGAGCTGCCAGGACACGGCGGCGCAGCGTGGTGAGGTTGGGCGGACGCACGACGGACGATGCGGCGGGACGTGACTTGGTTTGGCTGGTCAAGTTGTGGAAGGCCTCGGGCCCGATGGCGCGCGGATTGCGCGGCACCAGTATGCACCCGTGACGGCAGTTCGCAAGTGCGGGGGATGGGGGATCAGGCCCGGAACCGATCGAGGCTTCGCCAAGCAACGATGCGACGTTGGCGAGGCCATGGCAATACGCGTATGCGCACCCTCACCCGCCCCTGCGAGAGCGCTTCGCGCTCGCGCTACGCGCGCCTCTAGCGGAGGGAGAGGGATTCAACAGCCGGGCTTTCGCGTGAATCAGGACGAACTTTGCGGAAACGGGATCAACATTGAAGCGAGTCCGTTAGCGTTCTCCTCCACCCGCTCCCGGCTCACGGTATTTCCGGTACGGCGCCAGCAGCGCCGGGTCGTCCAGCAAGGCCTGCGGCACCAGCCAGCGCGGATCGCCGCCGTGCGCCAACAGGTTGCGGATGCGGGTGGCGGAAATGCCGAGCGCGGTCACGGCGATGTTGAACACGCGACCCGCCGGTGCCGTGCGCAAGGCCTGCGCGCTGACGGCCGCGCGCGACGCGACTTGTGCGGCGAGTTCCTCAGGCACCGCCGGGATCTGTCCCGGCCGCGTCAGGATGCACACGTGCGCCAGCCCGAACAGTTCGCGCCAGCGATGCCATTCCACCAGCCCGGCGAACGCATCGGCGCCGATCAACAGCATCAATGGGCGCTGGGCGCCGATCTCCGCGCGCAATGAAGCCAGCGTATCGAAGGTGTACGACGGTCCATCGCGATCGAGTTCGCGCAGGTCGAGCAGCAATCTATCCTGACCTGCCAGCGCAGCGCGCAGCATCGCGGCCCGCCGGGCAGCGCTCGCAACCGGTTGCGGACGATGCGGCGGAACCTTGGCGGGAACCAGGAACACCTCGGCATCCAGCGCCTCGGCGGCTTCCCACGCCGCACGCAAATGCCCGACATGCACCGGATCGAACGTTCCGCCGAAGATGGCGAGGGGTCGTATGGTATTCATGCAAAATTCAATGGCTAGGGCAATCTGCTAATGGACGCAAGAAACACGAATGGAAAAACAAGAGCAACTCCTTGCGTGATTGGCGCTGTCCCTCAGCCAGCTTTTCCCTTCTCCCCTCGGGAGAAGGTGGCGCGAAGCGCCGGATGAGGGTTCGGCTTCTGCGAGAGCAGACACGCGGGCGAGGCAACGGCCATACGCGTATGCGAACCCTCACCCGCCCCTGCGGGGCCCCCTCTCCCGGAGGGAGAGGGGAATTCAACAGCTGCGCTATCGCGCCAAGCAGAACTCCGTCTTCGCGTTCCTTGCTCTCCTTCCGTTCTTCGCGACCTTCGCGTTCTATACGGCTTTTGCGTTTATTGGCGATCATTCGCGTTCATTCGCGGACTGATCTCGCTTCTCACGCTGCCAACAACACGCCGGCCGTGCGTGGCTGCGCGATGGCGGCGATCAGGCGTTCCATTTCGCGCCACGGGTCGCCGACCTCTCGCCCCTTGGCCATGCGGTCGATGCGCGCGCATTGCGCGAGGCAACGCCGCCAGTGCGTGGTGCCACGGCCGGCGCGCTTCAGGGCACCGGCAAACAGTTGCTGGCGCGCAGGCCACATGCCGTATTCGTTGCGCGCACCGGTCGCGAAATCCGGCGCCGAGGCCAGCCGCAGCGCGAGGTCCAGCTGGTTGAGCAGCCAGCCCAGCATCGGGATCAACTCCTCGCCTTCGCCGCGCAGGCCAGCCAGCACGTGCAGCGCGCGCGCCGCGTCGCCGGCAAAGGCCGCGTCGGTGAGGTTGAAGACGTTGTACAGCGCGTTGTCGGCGTCCAGCGCTTCGAGGTCCGCGGCCGTCACCGCCCCGCCCTCGCGCAACATCGCCAGCTTGTCGATTTCCTGCGCGATCGCCAGCAGGTTGCCCTCGGCACGCGCGGCCAGCAGCGCCACGGCATCGTCGTTCGCGGCAAAGCCCTTGCCGTGCATGCGCGCGCGGATCCATGCCGGCAATTCATCGAGCCGCGGCGGCTTCAGCCACGCGTAGACACCGACCCGCTCGACCGCCTTCACCCACGCGCCTTCGTGTTTCTTACTCCACTCGGCAGCACTGATCAGCAACAGGGTGTCTGCGGCGGGCGCCTTGCACCATTCGCTGATGGCAGCGGCGCCATCGCGGTCGGCCTTGCCGGTTGGCAAGCGCAGTTCGATCACGCGGCGGGTCGCGAACAAGGACAGGCTGGCGGTACTGCGGGCCAACCGTTCCCAATCGAAATGCGCATCGACGTCCAGCACCTCGCGCTCGCTGTAGCCGGCCGCGCGGGCCTTGGCGCGGATCGCGTCACCGGCTTCCTGCAGTTGCAGAGGCTCCTCGCCGCCGAGCAGGTAAACCGGCGCGAGCGCGCCTTTCTCCAGCGTGCCCAGCAAGCTCTGGAAAGCATTCGCCACGGATGCGGCCCTAGCGCGTTGGCGGTGGTGGCGGAACGCTGTTGCCGGCGTGCGCTTCCAGCCGCCGCATCACGGCATCGGTCATCTCGCGCACGAGGCTGCGGTGGATCGACTCGGTCTCGCTGGTGATCGCCGAGAACTGGGTCTGGTCGACCGCGAACTCGTGCGAGAGGTCGATCGTCTGCGCGGGAATCAGCGTGACGCCGTCGCCGTTCTTCAGGTTGAATTCGACGTGCATGCCGATGTCGTATTCACCCACGCGCTGGTAACCGCTGGTGAGCAGCCGCGAGGAAAACGCCGCGGTGGTGACGTCGAGTGTCGGCACGCCCTCGGCCGGCGCGTCCAGCACGTCGACCTTGCTCGCCCGCAAGGCCGCCGCGAGCGAACGCGCGAATGCGCCGCCACCTTCGACCTTCAGGTAAACCTGCTGCGCCATCACCGATGGCAGCGCGGCGCTGCGGCGCAGGTGGAAGCCGCAACCGGCGAGCATGACGCAAGCCGCGATGCACGACGCAAGGACCAGCCAACGGCGAATGTGCATCGAATCAGCTCCTGTCCCGAACCCGCGCGAGCATACCAGTGGCGTCCATCGACGCATCCTCAGCCGGCCACGATGTTGACGATCTTCCCGGGCACCACGATCACCTTGCGCACGGTCTTGTCCGCGACCGCGGCGACCACGCCCGGCAATGCGCGCGCCTGCGCTTCCAGGTCTTCGCGCGCGGCATCGGGCGGCGCGTCCAGCGTGCCGCGCAATTTGCCGTTGACCTGCACCGCCAGCGTCACGCTGCTGCGCACCAGCGCCGCCGGATCGACCTTGGGCCACGGCACGTCCTCGATCAGCGCTTCCTTGTGTCCCAGCACCTGCCACAACGCGTGGCTGGCGTGCGGCGTGAACGGATTCAGCAGCAGCACCATCGCCTCCAGCGCCTCGTGGCGCACCGCGCGACCGGCATCGCTCATGTCGTCGAACTTCGCGACCGCGTTCAGCAGCTCCATCAGCGCGGCGATCGCGGTGTTGAAGTTGCGGCGGCGGCCGATGTCGTCGCCGACCTTGGCGATGGTTTCATGGAGTTGGCGCCGGAAGGCCTTTTGCGCGGAGTCCAATGTCGCAGGGTCGATCCTGTCGCTGGCGTTCCCTCCATCCGCCCTGCGAGCACCTTCCCCCGCAGACGGGGGAAGGGAAATCGCAGGGTGATCAGGCTGCGCGGCATGCGTCACCACCTCGCGCCAGAACCGGCGCAGGAAGCGCGCCATGCCTTCGACGCCGGCCTCGTTCCATTCCAGCGACTGGTCGGGCGGCGAAGCGAACATCGAGAACAGGCGCACCGTGTCGGCACCGAACTTGTCGATCATCACCTGCGGATCGACGCCGTTGTTCTTCGACTTCGACATCTTCTCGCTGGCACCGATCGACACCGGCTGGCCGTCGGCCTTCAGCGTCGCCCCGGTAACGCGCCCGCGCGCATCGCGCTGGACGTCGACGTCGGCGGGATTGATCCACTCGCGCTGCTTTTCCGGCTCTTGCTTTTCCGAGTCCCGATAAAACGTCTCCGCCACCACCATGCCCTGGCACAGCAGGTTGGTAGCGGGTTCATCCGAATGCACCAGCCCCGCGTCGCGCAGCAGCTTGTGATAGAAGCGGAAATACAAAAGGTGCAGGATCGCG
>DASSRT010000346.1:0-14315 GCA_035701705.1 Rhodanobacteraceae bacterium | reverse complement strand
CGGGTAGCGATCGGCGAAGCGCGCGGAGGCGGCGAAGCCGATTCCCAGCAGCAGGCCGACGACCAGCAACGGCCAGCGCAGGTCCGGTGGCGCCGCGGGTGGCGAGGGCAGGCGTTGCGGCGACAGCACGGTTTCCGAGTGCACCAGTGGCGCACCATCGCTCGTCTGCACGGTGCGCAGTTCCTGCTGCAGGCGGGCGGGAATGAATGCGCCGCTCCAGCGCGTCAACGGCTGGTCGGCATAGGGCCCGAGGCCGAGATCCAGCAGGTACATCAACCATGGTTGTCCCGACATCAGGCGATCGGTTTCGCTGCGGAACGTTTCGCCGTGCGCGGCGGGTCCGGTGAGCTGGCGTCGCAAGGCGCCGCCCAGAGCCTGGTCCAGCGCATCGCGCACGCGCGTGGTGCAGTTGTCGGCGAAATAGCGATAACGGTAGCGCGAGTGCTCCGGCTGCACGTTCCATACGAGGAAATCGCGCAGCGTCGCGCGCTGGGCTGGCGACAGATCGAGGTGCTGGTCGGTGATCGAACGGCCTTCGCCGGAATACTCCTGGATGTCTTCGGCAGCCGGCCACGCGGCGGCACGGTAGATCATGATTCCGCGCGCGAAGTTGAGATAGAAATCCTTCTGGTTGAAATCGAACATGCCGTAGTTGAAGGCATACGCTTCACCGCTCGCGGTGTCGGTGATTACCAGCGCGTCATGCCCGAAGCGCTCCCAGTACACCGTACCGGGGCCGTAGGTGTAGAGGTCGACCCGCAGGTTGGCGCCGGGGGCGTCGGCGACGCCGGCGCGGGCAAGCGCCGGCGACAGCAGGCAAAGCAATAGAACGAGCATCGCCGATGCACGCACGAGGTTCAGGTAATGTGAGTGGCGCATCAGTGGCGTGGCGTGGTGAGGACGCCACATGATAAAGGCGTGCCGCGTGGCGGAATCCGTGCGTGCGGCGGAATGGCATCCCCCCGCGCCTTCGGCGCGACCCCCTTCCTGCGGAAGAGGGTATTTTCCTTCGTTCCGGCGCGCTTTCTGAGGATGAGGGAATTTCTTCCCTTTCGGTACGAAACTGCTGCGATACAGAACCGGGTGACCGGATTTTCTTCCCCCTTCGGAACGAAGGGGGATCGAGGGGGATGTGCGCTTTTTGCCGAACGCAGGCTATTCCGCCGCAGCCTTGCGCACCCGGAACTGCAACACCCTGCGATCATCCGCACCGGTCACGTCGAACGAGTAATCGCCCAGCGTGGCGGATTCGCCGGGGTCGGGCAGGTGGCCGAATTCGGCGGTGACGAGGCCGCCGACGGTGTCGTATTCCTCGTCGGAATATGTGGTCTGGAAGTGCTCGTTGAAATCCTCGATCGGGGTCAACGCATCAACCAGCCAGCTGCCGTCGGCCTGCGCGTCGATCATTTTCGGCGGCACCGCATCGTCGTGCTCGTCGTCGATTTCGCCGACGATTTCTTCCAGCACGTCCTCGATGGTGATCAAACCGGCGACGCCGCCGTATTCGTCCACCACCACCGCCATGTGGTTGCGCGAACGGCGAAATTCCGCCAGCAGCACGTTCAGGCGCATGGATTCGGGGATCATGACCGCGCGCCGCAACAGCGCGCGCACGTCGGAGGTGCCGTTGTCGCCGCGCCGCAAGAGGTCCTTGGCCAGCAGGATGCCGAGGATCTCGTCCTTGTCTTCGCCGTGTACGGGAAAGCGCGAGTGCCCGGATTCGATCACGGTTTCGAGGATCGTCGAGACATCGTCGTCGATGTCCAGCATGACCATTTGCGCGCGCGGCACCATCACGTCACCGACCACCATTTCGGTGACACGGATCGCGCCTTCGATCATCGCGTAGGTTTCGCCGGAGAGCAGTCCGTTGGACTGCGCCTCGCGCAATTCCTCGAGGAGTTCCTCGGGGTTGCGGGGCTCGCCGGAGAGCATGTGGCCCAGACGGTCCCACAACGAACGGTGGGCGGGGCCGGTGGTACTGGGGGGTTCTGCTGACATGGGTCGAAAACACGTCCCCGTAGGGGCGGGTTGGCCATTGTAGCGGAGAGCGGGGTTCGGGGTGGGACGCCCGCAAGACCCGCACCATCCCTGCCGCCTACGGCATGTAGGGATCGGCGATGCCGAGTGATGCCAGGATGCGGGTTTCCAGCGCTTCCATGCGTTCGGCGTCGGCGTCGTTCTGGTGGTCGTAGCCGAGCAGATGCAGCGTACCGTGCACGGTGAGGTGCGCGTAGTGGTCGCGGGGCGTCTTGCCCTGCTCGCGCGCTTCGCGGGCGACCACCGGCGCGGCGATCACGAGGTCGCCCAGCAGCGGCGAGACGATGCCACGCGGCAGCTCGACCGGAAACGACAGCACGTTGGTCGCGTAGTCCTTGCCGCGGTATTGCCGATTCAGCGCGCGGCCTTCGCGGGCGCCGACGATGCGGATCGACAATTCGGCGGGTCGGCGGTGGCGCGCGCCGGCGAGCGCGGCTTCCACCCAGCGACGGAAACTCGCGGACGCGGGCACGCCGCGGCGCGGCACGGCGAATGCCACGGTCAGATCAAGTCGCGGTGTCGCCATTGGCTTCCTCGGCCCTTTCGTACGCCCGCACGATCTTCGCGACCAGTGGATGCCGCACCACGTCGCGCGCGGTGAAGAAGGTGAAGCTGATGCCATCGACGCCGCGCAGCACCTCGACCACGTTGCGCAGGCCCGAACGCGTGTTGCGCGGCAGGTCGACCTGGGTCACGTCGCCGGTGACGACCGTGGTGGTGCCGAAGCCGATGCGGGTCAGGAACATCTTCATCTGCTCGACCGTGCTGTTTTGCGCCTCGTCGAGGATCACGAAGGAATCATTCAAGGTACGTCCGCGCATGTAGGCGAGCGGCGCCACTTCGATCACGTTGCGTTCGATCAGGCGCGCGACCTTGTCGAAGCCGAGCATTTCGTAGAGCGCGTCGTACAGCGGGCGCAGGTAGGGATCGACCTTCTGGGTGAGGTCGCCGGGCAGGAAGCCGAGTTTCTCGCCGGCCTCGACCGCGGGGCGCACCAGGATCAGGCGCTGCACGCGCGCGGTTTCAAGCGCCTCGACGGCGCTCGCGACCGCGAGGTAGGTCTTGCCGGTGCCGGCCGGGCCGATGCCGAAATTGATGTCGTGGCGTGCGATCGCGTGCAGGTAATTGACCTGGTTCGGCCCACGCCCGCGGATGGTGCCGCGCTTCACCCTGATCGAAACCTCCGGCGTGCCCTCGGCCTGCTTCTCGGCCAGCGAGTCCACGCCGGCCTCGGACAGCCGCAGGTTGAGCACGCGCCCGTTCAGGGTTTCGTGCTCGGTGGCGTCATACAAATTGCGCAACACGCGTTCGCCCGATTGCACCGCCGGCTCCTCGCCGATCACGCGAAACACGTTGCCGCGATTGTTGATCTCGACGCCGAGCCGCAGTTCGATCTGCCGCAGGTGTTCATCGAACGGCCCGCACAGGTTGGCGAGACGCTCGGTGTCGTCGGGTTCGAGGGTGAAGTCGTGCTGGATGAGCGATTCGGTCATGGGTGTTGTATTGGGTGGAACCCCTTTGTCGTCATCCCCGCGAAAGCGGGGATCCAGTGACTTTGAAAAGAAGACGCTGGGTTCCGGATCGCCCCTGCGCGGCGTCCGGAATGACGCTCAGAAGCACAATCGTATTCTCAATCAGTCGTGACGCCCCCGCAGCGAATTGGCGAGCGCCGCGGTGATGGTGACGTCCACGAACTGGCCGATCAGGCTCGCATTGCCGGCGAAGTTCACCTGGCGCATGTTCTCGGTCTTGCCGGTGAGTTCGTTGGCGTCTTTCTTCGACGGTCCGGTGACGAGGATGCGTTGCGTCGAGCCAACCATTGCCTCGCTGATCTGCGCGGCGTGGAAGTTGAGGACGCGTTGCAGCGATGCAAGGCGTTCGTGCTTGACGGCGTCGGACGTCGGATCGGCGAGGTTGGCCGCGGGCGTGCCGGGACGCTTGGAATAGATGAACGAGAACGACTGGTCGAAGCCGACGTCCTCGATCAGTTGCATCGTCTGCGCGAAGTCGGCGTCGGTCTCGCCCGGGAAGCCGACGATGAAATCCGAGGAAATGCAGATGTCGGGGCGCACCGCGCGCAGCTTGCGGATCTTCGACTTGAATTCCAGCGCGGTGTAGCCGCGCTTCATCATCGCCAGCACGCGATCCGAACCCGATTGCACCGGCAGGTGCAGGAAGTTGGCGAGCTTGGGCACGTCCCGGTACGCGGCGATCAGGGAATCCGAGAATTCCAGCGGATGCGAGGTAGTGAAGCGGATCCGCCCGATGCCATCGATTTCGGCGATCGCGCGGATCAGCAGGGCGAGATCCGCCGTACCGCCATCGAACATCGGGCCGCGATAGGCGTTGACGTTCTGGCCCAGCAGGTTGACTTCCTTCACACCCTGTTCCGCGAGGCTCGCCACTTCTGCCAGCACGTCGTCGAACGGGCGCGAGATTTCCTCGCCGCGCGTGTAGGGCACCACGCAGAACGAACAGTATTTCGAGCAGCCTTCCATGATCGACACGAACGCCGCCGGGCCTTCGGCACGCGGCTCGGGCAGGCGGTCGAACTTCTCGATTTCCGGGAACGAGATGTCCACCTGCGGCTTGCCGGTGGCGCGGCGCGCGTCGATGAGGTCGGGCAGGCGATGCAGGGTTTGCGGGCCGAACACGAGGTCGACGTACGGCGCGCGCTCGACGATCGCCGCGCCTTCCTGCGAAGCCACGCAACCGCCGACGCCGATCAGCACGTCGGGGTTGGCCTGCTTGAATTCCTTCCAGCGGCCGAGTTGCGAGAAAACCTTCTCCTGCGCCTTCTCGCGGATCGAGCAGGTGTTCACCAGGATCACGTCGGCCTCGGCGATGTCGTCCGTGCGCTGCATGCCGCGTTCGGCGGCGAGTACCTCCTGCATCTTGCGGGAGTCGTACTCGTTCATCTGGCAGCCGTGGGTCTGGATGAACAGCTTCCCGGGCCCGGACTTGCCGTGGCTTGCGGCGTCGCCGGACGGCTTGGCGGTGGAGGCGGGGGCTGGAGTATCGGCCATGGCTGGGTTCGTGAAGCGGAAGCGACCGCCTAGTGTAGCGGCGCCGGGGCCCTGCGGCCGCCGAGGCGCTCGGAAGCGTGACCGCCGCGCTTGGTTTCCATGCGCGGGCGGGGCACACTGCGAGCCCATGGATGCCACGTTTCGCCCCGGAATTTCCTGGCGCCGGCGCCGCGCCGTGCGCGGCGTGGCGGCGTGCCTCGCGCTGCTGCTGGCGTGGCTGGCGCTTCCGGCAGGCGCCAGCGTGCTGTACCGCTGCACCGGCGCTGACGGCGTGACGGCGTTCGTCAGCAAGACGAATGGCTACAAACATTGCGTGAAGGTCGGTGACTGGGGAACGCCGTCGGCACGTCACCGCCATGCGGACAAGCGCAACGATCAGCCCAGTGGCACGGTATTGCCGGGCAAACCGCCGCGACCGGTTGCGGCAGATCCGCACGTCCTGAAGATCATTCCGCTCGGCGAGCCGCCGCCGATCCCGGCACCGGTGGCACCGCCGGCGCCGCCACAAGCGTGGCAGCCGTTGCCGGTGGCAGCCCTGCATGCCTTGGCGAGCCGGATGCTGCCAAAGCTGCTGGGCGTGGAATTGCCGCCGCCGCCCGCGCCGGCCAGCACCGTGGTACCGGCCGCGGCTGGCACCGTGCCGATCCCGCTGAAGCTCGATGCAGATGTCGCGAAACCGCCGCGGCGCGGCGCGGTGTACCGCGTCGTGAAGAAGAACGGCACCGTGATGTACACCAACATCGCGTCGCTGGCCCAGGGCCGCAACGCCACCAGGCTGTTCACCTACATCGTCGAGTGCTACGCCTGCGACGTGCATTCGAAGATCGACTGGAACACCGTGCCGCTGCATCTGGCCGAATATCGCGGCGACATCGAGGCCGCGGCGAAGCTGAGTGGCGTCAACGCGGCGCTGTTGCGGGCGATCATCCACGCCGAATCGGGATTCAATCCACGCGCGCTGTCGTACAAGGGTGCGCAAGGGTTGATGCAGTTGATGCCCGCGACCGCGGGCGAGCTTGGCGTGGTCGATGCCTTCGATCCCGGCGAGAACATCGACGGCGGCGCGCGCTACCTGGCCGCGCTGTTGCACGACTACCACGGCGACGTGAAGTTGGCGGCGGCGGCCTACAACGCCGGCGAGGGCGCGGTGGCGAAATACGCAGGCGTGCCGCCATATCCCGAAACGCAGGTGTACGTGAAGCGGGTGGCGCTGTTGTACGAGCGCTATCGCAAGGCACTGGCCGGCACCAACACCAAGGTTGCCGCTGCCGGTGGCTGAGCGCCGGGGCGGCCCGGGGTGGAGCGCGCGGCAGCGAACTAGTGCTTCAGTGAAGACGTCAGCGACGGCGCGATGGCAGTGACGATCTCGCCGGCGATGTGGTGGTTGGCGGCGACGAGATTGCCCGATTCCGGCATGCCATCGACGCCCAGCATGTTGCAGAAGCGTCCGCCCGCTTCGCGCACCAGCAGGCAGCCGGCTGCCATGTCCCACACCTTCAGGCCGGTTTCGAAATAGCCATCCAGCCGTCCGACTGCGGTCCAGGCGAGATCCAGCGCGGCCGAGCCGGTGCGGCGGATGTCCTCGGCCCGTTTCAGCAGTTCACGGGTCATGTCGATCTGGGCGTTCAAGTGTTGCCGCTCGCGGTACGGGAAGCCCGTGGCCAGCAACGCACCGTCCAGCGAATCGCGCTTGCCGATGCGGATGCGGCGGTCGTTGAGGAAGGCGCCGTCGCCCTTGCTGGCGGTGTAGATCTCGTTGCGCAGCGGGTCCAGGATCACCGCGTGCACCGGCTCGCCGCGGTCGAGCTGCGCGATCGACACCGCGAAATGCGGGATGCCGCGCAGGTAATTGTGGGTGCCATCCAGCGGGTCGATGGCCCAGCTGAAGCGCGCGCCGGACTTGCCGGACGCACCGGTTTCCTCGCCGAGCATCGCGTGGTCGGGGTAGGCGCGGCGCAATTCCCGGACGATCTCGAGTTCCGCCTGACGATCGACTTCCGAGGCGAAATCGAGGTGGTGCTTCTCGATCACGGCCACGCTGCCGAGGCGGTTCATGTAACGCAGGATCACGCTGCCTGCGGCGCGCGCAGCACGGATCGCGGTGGTGACGGCAGGTCGAGCCATGGCGAGGGGTTCCGGGAATTTGAAAAAGAACGCGCCGCGAGGCGGCGCGCCGGGCATTTTAGCAGCGACCGGCACGCGGCGGTATTCTGGCGTGATGAACCAGGCAACCACCGCCACTCCGCCCGCGCCCCAATCCATCCGCTTCGTGCTGGCGCGTACCTCGCACCCCGGCAACATCGGCGCCGCCGCGCGCGCCATCCGCACCATGGGCTTCTGGCGCCTCGTGCTGGTTGCGCCGCAGCGCTATCCCGATCCGCAAGTCGATGCGATGGCAGCGGGTGCGAACGACGTGCTGGCGAATCTCGTCGAGGCCGCCTCGGTCGGCGAGGCGATCACCGGCTGCACCCGCGTTTACGGTTTGTCCGCGCGCAGGCGCGGCGTCAACCTGCCCGAGCTCGATCCGCGTGCCGCAGTGGCCGAAATCGCGCCGCTGGTGGCCGAAGGCCGCGAGGTCGCGTTGTTGTTCGGCAACGAACGCTCCGGCCTCGACAACGATGAACTCTCGATTTGCCAGGCCATGGTGCGGATCCCCAGCGTCGAGGATTTTTTCTCGCTCAATCTCGCCCAGGCCGTGCAGGTGATG
The DNA here is from genome assembly GCA_035701705.1 of Rhodanobacteraceae bacterium. Lineage (GTDB taxonomy): Bacteria > Pseudomonadota > Gammaproteobacteria > Xanthomonadales > Rhodanobacteraceae > 66-474. Next base: position 6,542 of record DASSRT010000346.1, on the reverse strand, counting down.
GCGTGGGAGTTGCGCATGGCGATGCTGGGCGAGATTCCGCCACCGCCGCCGGACCACGACGCGCCGCCTGCAACCGCGGACGAGATGGAGCGCTTCTTCGAGCACTTTTTCCAGACGCTGCATGCGATCGATTTCCACAAGGGGCGTTCAGCGGTCACGATCGAACAACGGCTGCGGCGCCTGTTCCATCGTGCGACCCCGGATGCGCGCGAACTGCGCATCCTGCATGGCGTGCTGGCCGACGCCGAACGCATGGCGCAGCTGGCCCACGCGCGCAACCAAGATGCACGCGGCGGCGGGTAGCCGGCGTTCGATTGCGCCGTTCGGGTGATAGTGGGAAGATCGGGCCGAGTACCGCCATGCACCCTGGAAGGATCATCATGGACCCGATTGAACCTTGGGGCTCGACGTCGCAGCTGGACAGGATCCGACAGCACGGCTGCGTTTTCTTCGAGTCGCCGTTCGCCGCGGCCCTGGAATATTCGGGACACTGGCCAACGTCGACGGTGTCCCGGCTGACACCCAGCGGCAAGTACTGGGTGCACTGGGCGAATGTGCATGCCAGGAACAGCAAGAGTATCGACGATCTGGCACCGACGTTCCGGAAAAAGGTGGAGTCGTTCGTGAAGGCGCTCACGGACGGCGGCGCCAAAGTACACGTGCTGGTGACGCGCAGAAGCGCGAAGCGCGCCTACCTGTTCCACTGGTCGTGGATGATCGCGTTCAACAAGTGCAAGCCCTCCGAGGCCAAGGCCATGGTTGGCGTGGATATCGCGTGGGACCACGGCAGCCTGGCGAAGAGTCGCGCGGCGGCGATGGAAATGGTCAACGGGTTCGGATTGGCCAAGCCGCCGAAAAGCGTCTATCCGCCATCCTTGACCAGCAACCACATATCCGGCCGGGCGATCGACATGATCATCAAGTGGGAAGGCACCATCAAGGTCAAGAAGAAGAATGGCAGCGAGGTTGCGCTGAAATTCAAGGCGGACGTCGACAAGGATACGGAGCTGCAGGCCGTTGGCGCGTCCTGGGGCGTCAAGAAACTTCGCAGCGATGATGCGCATTGGTCGTACAACGGGCACTGAGCATGAACACCAAGCCGTTCTGGTTCGCCCTTGCGTGCATGCCGCTGGCAGCGTGTGCCACGCCGCCGGCGCCAGCCAATGCGAAGCCGAACTATCAGTTCGGGTGGATGGCCGGCAGTTGCGTGGCACTGCAGCAAGCGGATATCGCAGCGCATCAGGTCGTGACGATCGTGGCGCTGGACGATCACGACACCGCAAGCACCGGTGTGATCACGGGCAAGGCGGTCCCCGGCGAGGCGTGCCCGCCGTTGCTGTCGGATCGCGCGGATTTCAACACCGCGGAGGGGAATCATTTTTACGCGCTGAAGTCCGCACCGAAACTCGACGCCGCGATCGTCATCGTGGGTGCAGCGAGCACCAGGGGCCTGCAATTTGCCTCATGTACAACTGAAGAAGGCATCCGCTTCATGGTGTCGGACGGAAAGTCGGTCGTCTGGAAGGGTTACTACTATCTCGGTTATGACACGACACCGACTTGCGCGGGCGGTGGCGAGGAATGATGCCGCCACACCGCTGAATTCGACCCGCCGCAAACGGACGACGCATGCAACATTCGCTGATCCTGCCGATGGCGGTGCACGTGGCATTCACCGCGCTGTTGTATGCGTGGCTCACCGTTGCACGCGCCCCGGCCGTCTGGGGCGTGGGCCGGCGCGCAGACGGCTCCAATCCCTGGGCTGCGTTGGAGCCGCGCATCAGCGCCAATCTTTCCAACCAGTTCGAATGGCCGCTGTTCTTCTACGCGGCGTGCCTGCTGCTGACCTGCCTGCGCGAGGTCGGCACGGCCGCGCTCGTGCTTGCCTGGATCTTCATCGGCGGGCGGCTGTTGCACAGTGCGGTGCAGATTCTCACGCGCAACAGCCGCCTGCGCGGGGCGCTGTTCACCATCAACTTCCTGGCCGTGATCGGCCTGTGGGTGCTGGTGGTGTATCCGGCCGTCGTGTAGTCCGTCAGCCGCCGATCGTGCCGATGTCGTCGCTGCTGGCATGGGCCACGGGCGCGACCAGCACCTTGTCGATGCGGGCGCCGTCGCGGTCCATCACTTCGAACCGCAGGTGGTTCCATTCGATGCTTTCGCCGGTGACGGGGATGTGGCCGAACAATTCGATCAGCATGCCTGCGAGGGTGTGGTAGTCGCCGTCTTTTTCGTTCGGCAACTCTTCCAGGTGCAGCAGTTCGCGCAGGTCGTCGGCGGGCAGCGAACCATCCAGCAGCCAGCTGCCGTCTTCCCGGCGCACCGCCAACTCGTCTTTCGACGGGGCGCCCTCGTCGCTGCGGACGCCGCGTCCGACCACCGCATTCAGCACGTCGTTGACGGTCACCAGACCCTCGATCTCGCCGTACTCGTCGACCACCAGCGCGAAGGGTGATTCGGCGTCGCGAAATTCACCGAGCAGGTCAAGCGCGCGTGCCGTCGCCGGGACGAACAGGGGTTTGGCGAGCTTGCGGAACAGGTCGATGCGCGGGGCGCCGGCGTCCGTACTGCGTGAGTCTTTCGCCAGCGCCTGCATCACGCGCTTGACTTCCAGCACGCCGAGCACGTCGTCCTCGCTGTCGCGATAGACCGGGTAGCGCGAATAGGGTGTGTCGCGCAGGGTGGCGAGGTTCTCGGCAAGCGGCGCCGCGGCATCCAGCCAGGCGATGCGCGGGCGCGGGGTCATCACGCTGTCGATCGTGCGGTCGCCGAGCCGCAGCACGCGGTTGACCATGTTGCGCTCGTCGGCATCCAGCACCCCCTGTTCGGCGCCTTCGGCGACCAGCAGGCGGATTTCCTCTTCACTGATTTTCTCGCGGCGCACCCGCTTCAGGCGCAGCAGGCGCAGGATCAAGTCGGTCAGGAAGCCGAGTACCCAACTGAACGGCGCCAGCAGCCAGGTCAGTACCTGCATCGGGAACGCCACCGCCTTGGCGATGCGCTCGGGTGCGGCCAGCGCCGCACGCTTCGGTACCAGTTCGCCGACGGTGATATTGATCGTCGTTACCAGCACGAAGCCCAGCACCAACCCGATCGCCAGTGACGCATGCGCCAGCGCCGGCATGCCCAGTTCGACCAGCCAGCGGCGGATCGTGTCGCTGATGGCGGTGCCGGTGGCGGCGCCGGTGACCAGGGTGATCACGGTGATGCCGACCTGTACGGTCGAAAGGAAGCGGTCGGGATGGCGGGCCAGCCGCAGCGCCACTTGCGCGCGGGTGCTGGTGCGCGCCATGTAGCGCAGGCGGCTCTTGCGCGCGGCGATCAGCGCGATTTCGGCGAGCGCGAAAAAGGCGTTGCCCAAGGCCAGCAACAGTACCAGGCCAAGATCGGTCAGCATCGGCGGTCGGGATCCATGGACCGAGTCTAGCAGTCCGGCGCCGGATCGCTTCGGGCCGGGCCGTGCCTCGTGTACCATTTGCGCAGCCAAGGGAACGGATCGACCAGCATGTTTTCGTTGCAGACGATGTTCGGCAAGGGTGACCGCTTCTACACCCTGCTGGAATCCAGTGCGGGCGCGGCCCGCGACGGGGCCAAGGCCCTGCAGGCACTGCTGGAGGCCCATGGCGAACCCTTGCTGCTGGATGGCTTCCGGGCTGCCCGCAGGCGCGAAAAGGAACTGGCCGCGCAGATCAGCGAGGCGCTGGTCAATACCTTCGTGACGGCACTGGACCGCGAGGACATCGAAGCGATGTCCTCCGCCCTGTACCGGATCCCCAAGACCATCGAGAAGTTTGCCGAGCGCTACGTGATCGTGGCCAGGCGCGTTGAAGGCATCGATTTTGCCTCGCGCGCCAGCTTGCTGATGAGCGCCACCGAAGGCGTGGCCGAGATGGTGGCCGAGCTGCGCAATGGCATGAGCATCGGGCGCATGCGCAAGCTGCAGGATCGCCTGCAGGCGGTGGAATCGGAAGCCGACCGGCTGTTGCTGGAGCCCTACCGCACTCTCTACCTCGGCAGCGACGATCCGATTCGGATGATGCTGGCGAAGGACCTCTTCGAGTTGATGGAGAAGGCCATCGACCGTTGCCGCGATGTCGGCAACGTGATCTATTCGATCGTGTTGAAGAACTCATGAAGCGGGGGCAAGGGACCGGGGACCTGGGGCCGGCTGCGTCGCGCGTGCCTTCTGCCGTTCGCCCCCCTTCCAGGGGAAGGGGGATTGAGGGGGATGGCTTTTCGTGCTTCGCGGGCGATCATCCCGACGTTTTGCCAAGCGCATCCCTCCGCCGCTGCGCGGCGACCCCCTTCGTTTCGAAGGGGGTGGATATATTCACGTTTGGTCCGGCTTGCGGTCCCCGAGTCCCGAGAAGCTCGCCGCTCCCGGGGCTCGCCCTTCGGGCCATCGGCTGCGCCGATGTTCGCTCCGGCGTCCTGCCTGCGCAGTCCGGGCCCCGAGCTCCAGCATGAGCCTCGGCCTGCTCATCGCCGTCATCGTGATCGCGTTGGTGTTCACCTACATCAACGGCTTCCACGACACCGCGAATTCGATTGCCACCGTGGTCGCGACCAAGGTGCTGACGCCCGGGCAGGCAGTGTTGCTGGCGGCGGGCACCAATCTTGCCGGCGCGTTGCTCGGCTCGGCCGTGGCGGTGACGATCGCCACCGGGCTGATCAACGCAGGCGTGCTGCAGGTCGGCGGCGAAGTGCTGGTCTGCGCGCTGGTGGGCGCCACCGCCTGGAACCTCATTACCTGGTGGCTGGGGTTGCCATCATCGTCCTCGCATGCGCTGATCGGTGGCCTGTGCGGCGCCGCGTTTGCGGCGTCCGGTGGCAACTTCGCGTCGATCATCTGGGCCACCGACCCCAACCACTGGTGGCGTGGCGGTGGCGTGATTCCGAAGGTGGTGGTGCCGATGGTGGTCTCGCCGGTCGGTGGCTTCGTGCTTGGCATCGTGGTGATGGGCCTGTTGCTGGCCCTGTTCGCCTGGTTTGCCAACCGTACCGGGTTCCTGCGGCGCTTCGGGCGCACACCGTTCGTGAACATGTTCTTCGGCAAGGCGCAGCTGTTGTCCGCCGCGGCGATGGGCGTGTCACACGGCATGAACGATGCGCAGAAATCCATGGGAATCATTGCCCTGGCGCTGGCCAGTGCCACCGCCGCGCACAACTTCGACCACGTGCCTGAATGGCTGCACTTCCTGCGCATCTACGACACTGGCGGCCACTTCCCGATTCCGGTGTGGGTGAAGGTGTTGTGCGCGCTGGTGATGGCGGCCGGCACCGCGGGCGGCGGCTGGCGCATCATAAAAACCCTCGGCCACAAGCTGGTGAAGCTGCATCCGATCAACGGATTTGCGGCGGAAACCGGCGGCGCCGCCGTGATCATCGTGTGTTCGGTGTTTGGCCTGCCGGTGTCGACTACCCACGTGATCTCATCCTCGATCATGGGCGTCGGCGCGGCCAAGCGCTTCAGTGCCGTGCGCTGGAGCGTGGTCGAACGCATGGTGTGGTCGTGGATCCTGACCTTGCCCATCAGTGCGTTCATGGCGTGGGTGCTGGTGGAGGTCTCGCAGCCGTTGTGGAAGTAACGGCCGCGATACACTGCCGAGGTGGCGATCGCTGCGATCCATGAGGCCCCCGCACTCGACGACAACAAACTGGTCGTCGCGATTTCCTCGCGGGCGCTGTTCGACCTGACCGAGTCGCACGCGCTGTTCGAGCGCGAGGGGCTGGATGCCTACCGCGAATACCAGATCGCGCACGAAAACGACGTGCTGCAGCCCGGCGTCGCGTTCCCGGTGGTGAAGAAATTGCTGGCCTTGAACCGGCCGCAGCCCGACTTGCCGTACGTCGAGGTGATCCTTCTGTCGCGCAACTCCGGCGACACCGGTTTGCGCATCTTCAATTCGATCCAGCACCACGGGCTGGCGATCAGCCGCGCGGCCTTCACCTCGGGCGAGGCCACCAGCGAATACATCGCGCCGTTCGGCGTGGACCTGTTCCTGTCGGCCAATGCCGAGAACGTCGCGCGCGCGCTCAACTCGGGCGTGGCCGCGGCGACCATCCTGCCCTCGCAGGTGCAGGACTCGCATCCGGGGCAACTGCGCATCGCCTTCGATGGTGACGCCGTGATCTTCAGCGATGAGTCCGAGCGCGTGTCGCAGGAGCAGGGCCTCGATGCCTTCCATCGCAACGAAATCGAGCACGCCGACGAGCCGCTCTCGGGCGGCCCGTTCCGAAACTTCCTGGCCGCGCTGCACCGCCTGCAGGCCGCGTTCCCGGCCGAGGACGCACCGATCCGCACCGCGCTGGTCACCGCGCGTTCGGCGCCCGCGCACAAGCGCGTGATCCTGACCCTGCGCCAGTGGGGCGTGCGCATCGACGAGGCCTTGTTCCTCGGTGGCCGCGACAAGGGGCCGTTCCTCGAAGCCTTCGGGGCGGATCTGTTTTTCGATGATTCGCCGATCAACGTGGAGTCCGCGCGCCGGCACGTGGCGACCGGGCATGTGCCGCACGGGGTGTCGAACAGCCGGGACTCGGGA
>DASSRT010000345.1:0-2105 GCA_035701705.1 Rhodanobacteraceae bacterium | reverse complement strand
CGCGCCCGCACTTCGTCCGCCACGCCGCTGGTGATCGCCAGCGACAGGCCGAGCAGATCGTAGGCTTCCACCGGCAGGCCGTCACCGCCGATGTAGCTCATGTACATGCCGCGGTCGGCGCGCCAGAAATGCGCGTTGATCGCCTGCTTCAACGCATCGGCCTGCGCGGCGTATTGCGTTGCACGCGCGTCACCGCGTTGCGCCGCCATGCGCGCCGCGAGTTGCAGCGCTTCGAAATGCAGCACGTTGGTGGACAGCGCGAAAGACTGCCCGATGAACACCACGTTGTCCTTGGTCCATTCGGGATAGGTCTGCTCGCGCCAGTCGAGGAACGAGGTCTCGCCGCGATACAGGCCCATGCCGGCGTCGAATGCGTATTGGCGATCCTGCGCCAGCGTGTCGTTCAGGGCTCGCCAGACCTTGCCGGCGAACGGCTTGTCTTCCAGCAGATGCCGTGCGCCGAGAAACCACACCACCCGGTCGGTGCTGATCGGCCAGCTTCCACCCGAACCGGTGTCCTGCATCGGATAAAGGCCTTGCGGAACGTCTTTCGCGCGCACGTCCGAAAGCTTGAACAGCAAGCCGTTGCGCGAACGCGCGGCGTCGTAACGCCACAAGCCAAGGTCGACCGCATACGACAAGTCGCGCGTCCACACGTAATGCCACTTCGCGCCGGTTTCGAAGCAGTGGCACGGCATCGGTTGGTCATGGTCGAACGCCGCGTCGCGAATCGATTCCACCGAGTCGAGGCGCAAGTCGTCCTGCGCCATCGCGAAGAGCCCGTCGAACAACGGGCTTGCGGTTTGCACGTTCCACTTCGGCGCGGGAATCGCGCGCTGGCCAAACGACCCGCGCAGCGCAAAACCGCCGTCGGCCTGCACGGCCATGCTGGCGGATTCGCCACGCCATTCGAGGCGCTGGTGCCACGTGGCCGGCGGCGCAGGATCACCCAGGCTTTGGTTGTTGTCGTCACCCCGGAATCGCGCAGCGACATCCGGGGCCCGGTGACTTGCTTTGACCTCCGGCGCAGCGAAAGGCGCTGGGTCCCGGCTTGCGCCGGGATGACGAATTTGCGGCACCGTCGCCGCCGATCCAAGGGTGCCGGCCAACAGCAGTGCTGCCAACGCGATCATGGCGAAGCCACCTCGATTTGAACGTTCGCGGCCTCGCCCGCGGACAGTTTCACGAAGGTCACCTCGCCGTAGCGATCGCGCCCTGCCGCCCAACCCGCGTGCGTGGATTGCCTGAGCGCAGCCAGCGAGCTTGCCGCGGCGAGCGGCTTGCCGTTCACGCGCACGGCTTTCGCCACAGCGGCGTGGATCGCCAACAGATAGTCATGCAGCGGCGGTTTGAAGGAACCTTGCGGCGCGCCCAGCTGGAAATCGATGGCATGTGCGTGCCGCTGCGTGCTCATCGGCTGCAGGAAATACACGCCCTTCTCGTAGGCCCAGGTCTCGCCGTCATCGTCGTAGTAATCGAAGTGCGTGGCATGCCCGCCCGGGAACACTTGCACGGTCACGGTCGTCACCGGACGCTCGCCGACGTAGTCGAGCACCGGCTGCGTGGGGATGATCGCGCCGGCGCGGATGAACAACGAAATGTCGCGCCAGGTTTTCGCATCCACCGGCACGGTGATGGTTTGCCCGCCTGCGTAAACCTTGCCGCTGAACCAGTCCGTCCAGGTGCCGGCAGGCAGATAGATGCGTTTGGACGTCTGCCCCTGCTCCACCACCGGCGACACCAGCAGCCACTGCCCGAACAGCCAGGCATCGACGTCGTTGCGTACCTTCGGATCATGCGGCCAGCCGAAGGTCAGCGGCCGCACCAGCCCGACGCCGTGCGCGTGGTTGCTGTGCTGGTATGCATAGATATAGGGCAGCAGCTCGTAGCGCAGGCGGATCGCAGCCGTGGCGGCGGCCTCGGCCACCGGCCCATACACCCACGGCTGGCGTTTCTGGCCGAAGGTGCCATGCACGCGGAAGATCGGCGTGAACGCGCCGAATTCGATCCAGCGCGCGTAGTTTTCATCCGACGGATGGCCGTTGTAGCCGCCGCCATCCATGCCCCAGTTCATCTCGCCGACGTCGATCGCGCTCAGCATGCGC
>DASSRT010000344.1:0-4047 GCA_035701705.1 Rhodanobacteraceae bacterium | reverse complement strand
GGGGGGATGAAGCACCGCATGCTTCCTGCGGAAGGGGGGAAGACAAGCGAGAAGCCTCGTTGCAATCACCCCCTTCGGCGCGAAGGGGGTCGCGTGTCGAAGACACGCGGGGGGATGAAGCGCCGCATGACGGTGTGAAATGCGGCATCATTGAAGGATCGGACCAAGGGGGACACTCGTGGACGGGTTCTGGCAGCGCCTGAAGCAACGCAAGCTGGTGCAGTGGGCGTTGGCCTACATCGCCGCGGCGTTCGCCATCATCCAGGTGCTGGATGTCGTCGCGCAGCGCTTCGGCTGGCCCGACCGCATCGAGAAGCTGCTCATCCTCGCGCTGGCGATCGGCTTCTTCGTCACGCTGGTGCTGGCGTGGTACCACGGCGAGAAGGGCGCGCAGAAAGTTGGCGGCGTCGAGTTGCTGATCATCGCGCTCTTGCTGGCGATTGGTGGCGGCTTGATCTGGCGTTTCGGCGCCGTGGCGAAGGCGCCGTACGCCGTGCGGGTTGCGAAAGCCACGCCGCCGGCAGCGTCCTCCATTTCAGAAGCTTCCGCGCGTGCCGCAATCCCTGCGCCCGCCGCCACCATCCCCGAAAAATCCGTCGCGGTGCTGCCGTTCGAGAACGACAGCGGCCAGAAGGATCAGCAGTATTTTTCCGACGGCCTGTCGCAGGATTTGATCACCGCACTCACCCAGTTCGAAGGCCTGAAGGTCATCAGCCGCGATTCGGCGTTCCAGTTCCGCGACAGCAAGGACAGCCCGAAAGTCATCGCGGCCAAGCTCGGCGTCGCACACCTGCTGGAAGGCTCGGTGCAGCGCGCGGGCGACGAAGTGAGGATCAGCGTGACGCTCGTGAACGCCAGCGACGGCAGCACGTTGTGGTCGCAGCATTACGACAAGCCGTACAAGGATCTGTTTGCATTGCAGGATGCGATCACGCAAGCGGTGGCCGATGCGCTGAAGGCGAAGCTGTTGATGGCACCCGGCGCGGTGGTGCAGAGCGAGCGTCCGCCGAGTGGCAGCCTTGCAGCGTGGCAGGCTTATCAACAGGGCCGGTTCGACGCTGCACGCAACACGCAGGACGATTTCCGCAAGGCCATCGACGAGTACGCGAAGGCGACGCGTCTGGATCCACACTACGCTGCTGCGTACGCGCAGATCTCAAGCGACTGGACCATTTTGGGCATCCGCTACCTCGCCGGTGCGTCCCAGCAGCAGGCCTACACCAGGGCGCGCGCGGCGGCTGACACCGCGTTGCGGTTGGCGCCTGACTCGGCGTCCGCGCACGCGGCGCGCGGGGACTTGTTGCGATTTTCTGAATTCGACTGGCGCGGCGCGCAGGCTGAATATGCGCGTGCAGCACAACTGGCCCCCAACGATCCCGGCGTGCTGGCCAGCCTTGCAGGCATGGAGGCGGCGCGGGGCCGGGTGCGCGTGGCGGTCGACCTGATCCGCAAGGCGCTGGTCGGCGATCCGCTGCAAGCAATTTGGCACACATACCTGGGTGGATATCTTGCCGGACTGGGCCAACTCGATGCAGCACGGCAGGCCGTCGAGAAGGCCATCGGGCGGCAACCCGCAGCGAATGGGTTCCACGAACAGCTTGCGGTGATTGCGATCCAGCGCGGCGATGCCAGAGCCGCGCTGGCCGCTGTGCGCAAGGAAACCGACCCCGGCTGGCGCCGGGTCGCGCTGGCGCTGGCGACCCAGATCGGCCCTGACCGCAAGGCTGCCGATGCCGCGCTCGCCGCCATGATCGGCAAGGATGCCGAGGCCGCGCCCTACCAGATCGCGGAGGTGTACGCGCTGCGCCGCGATCCTGACAACATGTTCAAGTGGCTGGATCGTGCCTGGACCGCGCGTGACCCGGGCATCAGCTATGTGCTCTACGACCCCTTCATCCTGCGCTACCGCGATGATCCGCGCTTCGCGGCATTCTGCAAGAAAGTCGGCCTGCCCGACACCACCGACGCCGTGGCGTTGAAGTAGGAGCGGCGGAAGGCGCGACCGGACGCGATCGGCGACCCGCCTGTTCACCCCCTTCGCATGCGAAGCGGGTCGCGCGCTGCGCGGGGGTGCCATCGCAGCGAAGTGAAAAGCCATCCCCCTCGATCCCCCTTCCTGCGGAAGGGGGAAGACAAGCAGAGGGATCCGCTACGCCGTCGCGACCGATGTCGCGCAGACGGCGCGCTCCTGCAAAGGAAGTCTATTCAATGCTGCAGGAGCGGCCCATGGCCGCGACCGTTTCAAGAAGCTTGAGGCGCCAGTCACCGCAGGCGCGTTCTTACGAGCGCGTGTAATCCACGGACAGCACCGCAAACCGTGCCTTGCCGCTTGGCAACTCCGCGTCGAATTCCTCGTCGACGCGTTTCTTCAGCGCTGCGCGTGCGAGCGGCGAGTCGACGCTGATCCAGCCCTTCCGTGCATTGGTTTCGTCGGGACCGACGATGCGATACGCGTGCGTCTCGCCGCTTTCGGCATCCTCGATTTCAAACGTTGCGCCGAAATAAATCGCGCTGCGGTCGGCGGGCGCGCCCTCGGCCACCTTGAGCGATGGAATGCGCTTGGACAGGTACCGCACGCGGCGGTCGATCTCGCCGAGTTGCTTCTTGCGATAGATGTATTCGGCGTTCTCGGAGCGGTCGCCTTCGGCGGCGGCCGCCGCCAAGGCCTTGACGACCTCCGGACGCAATTCGCGCCAGAGATGGTCAAGTTCGGCCTTCAACGCATCGAAGCCCGCGCGCGTGATGATCGCGGTGGAACGCGGTGCGGGCGGACGCCAGCGTGACATCGTGTCATCACACTCTCAGCGGCGTCCGCCGAAGATGCCGCCAAGCACGCCGCGCAGGATCTGCCGCCCGAGTTGGCTGCCCATGGTGCGCACGGTCTGCTTGGCCAGGGTTTCGATCATGCCCTGGCGGCGTTTTGTGCCGAAGATCGCGTCATGCCACGCGGAACTCTGGGGCGCCTTGTCGGCTTCCTGTTGCGCCGCTTGCTGCGGATTGTCGGCGGCCTTGTCGTCGGCGCGCTTGGCCAACATCTCGGCGGCGGATTCGCGATCAACTGGCGTGTCGTACTTGGGGCCGACCGGCGAACGTGAACGGATCGTGGCGCGCTCGTCGTCCGTGATCGGCCCGATCCGGCAGGTGGGCGTGGTGACCAGCACCCGTTCGACCGGCGTCGGCACGCCCTTGTCGCGCAGCGTCGAGGCAAGCGCTTCGCCAACACCCATGGTGCCGATCACGCTGGCGACGTCGAGCTTGGGATTCGGCGCGAAGGTTTCCGCAGCGGCCTTCACGGCCTTCTGGTCGCGCGGCGTGAACGCGTGCAAGGCGTGCTGGATGCGGTTGCCCATCTGGCCCAGGATCACGTCCGGCACGTCGTCGGGATTCTGCGAGCAGAAATACACGCCGACGCCCTTGGAGCGGATCAGGCGCACGACTTGTTCGACGCGCTGCTGCAACGCGGGCGGACAATCGTCGAACAGCAGGTGGGCCTCGTCGAAGAAAAACACCAGCTTGGGATGGTCGGGGTCGCCGACTTCCGGCAGTTGCTCGAACAGCTCCGAGAGCAGCCACAGCAGGAAGGTCGAATACAGCTTGGGTTTCAGGATCAGCTGGTTGGCGGCGAGGATGTTGATGATGCCGCGGCCGGACATATCCTGGCGCATCAGGTCCTTGAGGTCCAGCGCGGGTTCGCCGAAGAACTGCGCGCCGCCTTGCTGTTCCAGCTGCAACAAGGCGCGTTGCACCGCACCGAGGCTGGATTTGCTGACGAGGCCGTAGTGCTGCGACACGTCCTTGGCGTTGTCGCCGACGTAATTCAGCAGCGCGCGCAGGTCGTCGAGGTCCAGCAACAGCCAGCCGTTGTCGTCGGCCAATTTGAACACGATCTGCAGCACGCCTTCCTGGGTATCGTTCAACTCAAGCACGCGCGCCAGCAGGGTCGGGCCCATCTCGGAAATCGTCGCGCGCACCGGCGAGCCGAGCTTGCCGTAGAGATCCCAGAACACCACCGGATTGGCCGCCGGTTGCCACGACTTGTCGATGCCG
>DASSRT010000343.1:0-3799 GCA_035701705.1 Rhodanobacteraceae bacterium | reverse complement strand
CGACGTCGACACCAACCGCCAGCTCTACAACGGCCTGCTGCAGCGCTACAAGCAGGTCAGCATGGCCGGCAACGTGCGCCCCAGCAACATCTCGATCATCGACAACGCGCAAGTGCCGACCAGCCGCTACGCGCCCAGCCTCACCCGCAACATGTCGATGGGCCTGTTGCTGGGCGCCTTCCTCGGCATCGGTTCGGCGCTGTTCCTGGAATACCTCGATGACACCCTGAAAACCCCGGAAGACCTCGAGACCAATCTCGGCATCGGCGTGCTCGGCATCATTCCGAAGCTGCACAAACAATCGCCTGCGGACGCCCTCAAGGATCCGCGCTCGGCGTTCTCCGAGAGTTACCGATCGGTGCGCACCGCGCTGCAGTTCTCGACCGCCAGCGGTATTCCCAAATCCCTGCTGATCACCAGCACCGGCGCCAGCGAAGGCAAGACCACCACGGCGCTGACGCTCGCGCGCACCTTCGCGCAGCTGGGCAAGCGCGTATTGCTGATCGATGCCGACTTGCGCAATCCGACGCTCGGCAACGCCGCGGGACTGCGCGCGGAAATCGGCTTGAGCAGCCTGCTGACCGGTGCCGCCAGCTTGCCGCAGGCGACCGTCAAGACCAACGACGAACGCCTCGACGTGATCCTGTCCGGCCCGTTGCCGCCAAGCCCCACCGAATTGCTGGCCAGCTCCAAGCTGGTGTCGCTGCTCACCGTCGCCGTGAACACCTACGACCAGGTCATCATCGACGCGCCGCCGGTGCTCGGCATCGCCGATGCGCCGATCCTCGCGAACGCCTGCGCCGGTACCCTCGTGGTGGTCAAATCCGGCTCGACCCGCATCAAGCCGGCGCAGATGGCGATGAAACGACTGCACGCCGCACATGCGCGCGTGGCCGGCGGCCTGCTCACCCAATATGACGCGCGTGCCAGCGGCTACAGCTACGGCGGCTATGGTGGCTACTATGGAGCGGACGCGCAAATCAGCCACGACGAATGAACCCGTGGACGCCGCATCGGCCAGGCCCGTCGACCGCGGCATCCTTGACGTGGTGCTGGCGTTGCACCGCTCGCCCGCCTTGCGTTTCGATTTGCGCGAACGCCCGCTGCCCGTCGACCTCGACCTGATCCTGCGTCTCGCGGCACCCAGCCAGCCATTGCTGGACGACACCGCACGGCAGTGCGACGTGACGCCCGCCACGCTGCGCGAAGCGGCGCGCTTCTATCTCCAGCAAGTGCTGTTCGAGCCCGGCACCGATGCCTACCGGGTACTCGGGGTCGCGCCAGACGCCGCACCCGAACGCATCCGCGAGCACCACCAATGGCTGCAACGCTGGCTGCATCCGGATCGCAACGACGACGAAGGCTGCGCACCGTTCGCCGCCAAGCTCAACTGGGCCTGGCAACAGCTGCGAGACGAGCGCAAGCGCAACGCTTACGACGCGAAGCGCGCGCAGGCGGGTGCGTCAGCGTCTCACCATGGCGCCCAGCCCGTCGCCGTCCGCGCCACGGCGTGGACTACCGTGCCGGTGCCGCCGTCGAAACGCCCCGGCCGCTGGTGGCGGCGCGGCGCACTGGGCCTCGCCTTCGGCAGTTGCATCGCGCTGTTCGTGCTGGCGTTGACGCGCGGCGGCCCGCCGCCGAGCGTGTCAACGGACGCCGATACGCTGGCGGCGACGCCGGTGGCGTCGCCGATCTCGACGAGCGCGCAGACACCGCCGGCTCCGACGGCGCCGAAAGTCGAACGGCATGCCGAAACCGAGACCGCGCCAGCATCCGCGCTTGCATCCGCGACGCCGCCGCCAACGCACGCTGTCCCCACACGCGTCGCCGTAACGCGCGCCATCACCAAACGCATCGCCACCGTGTCAACGCGTGAACGCGTGCACAACGTGCAGCGCGCGGCAACACTACCCGTCGTCGACACGCTTCCAGCGCCCCCCACGCTGCGCGCGGCGGCCGTGGTCGCGCCGGTGGCTGCACCGGCACCGCGCGTAACCACCCAACCGGCCGACACAATCCACCCGCTGCCACCCGTCGCGCTGGCCACCGCGCAACCGGCCGCGTCGGCGACGGTGCCGACAATCAAGGCGCCCGCCCCGCCGCTCGCGCCCGAAGTCCTGCTGCAGCGCGTCGACCTTGCCCGAAAACGCGCACGCTTGCTGGTGGCCTACTTTCGCAGCGACGACCACACCGTGCCCGATTGGCGCCACGCGCCGGCGCCGTTCAACGCGTCGCTGCAACGCGCCGCGCTGCGCCAGCGGCACGGCCTGCCGGATGCAGCCACCTTCGCGCTCGACCAGCCGGTGTGGCGGTTCAGTGATGACCACATCGCGATGGATGCCGACTATCGCGTCCAGCATGACCGGTCGGTCATCGAGCGCGGGCGCTTCCAGTTGCGCATGGTCTGGCTGGACAATGCCTGGCAGATCACCCACATCCAACTGGAACCGCGCGGATGAGCCGTCCGGCGCAATACGCATTGCTGCTGGCTGCGTTGCTGCTGGCGGCATTCGTGGGCTGGCGGATCGTCGCCACGCGCACGTCGGATTCGCTGGCAACCAGCGCACCGCGCGAGTCGCTCGCGTGGGACGCCGGCAATCCGGAAGCGCGGCTGGCGCTGGCGCAGCAACAGTTGGACCATGGCGACCCAGACCAGGCCGCCGCGACCGCGCGCGAACTGTTGCGCAACGCGCCGCTGCAGGCGGACGCCTTCACGGTCCTCGCCCGCGCCGCTGCAGCGCGCGGTGAGAGCGACCGCGCACGCCAGCTGTTCGGCATCGCGCTCCGACGCGCACCCCGCAACCCGTACGCACGCGCGTGGATGATCGGCGACGAGCTGCAGCACGGCGACTACCCTGCTGCCTTGCACAACGTCGACGTGTTGTTCGGCTTCGCACCGCAGCAACGCACCGCGCTGATCCCGCTGCTGGCGCAAGTCGCGAGCCGGCAATCCGACTTCGCCTCCGCCCTGGGCCAGCATCTCGCGCAACGGCCGCGCTGGCGTGACGCGATGCTGGATGAGATGCTGGCGCATGCGCCAGCGGTCGCCATCGACAACGTCTTCGGCACCCTGCAATCCGCCGCGGGTGGCCTGAGCGACAACGAAGCCGGGCGCTGGTTCGCGCGACTGGAGCAAGATGGTGAATGGGGCGAGGCCTACAGCCGCTGGGTCAGTCGCGTCGGTATCGACACGCGCCAGGGCGTGCCGCTGGTGTTCAACGGCAGCTTCGAGCGCCCACCGACGGGCATCGGCTTCGACTGGGTGATGCGCGGCGAGCCGGGTGTCGAGATCGAGCGCGTGCGTATCGCTGGCGCCAGCGGCGACTTCGCCGCGCAAGTCACGTTCCGCCGCCGCCGCGCCAACGACATGGGCTTCCAGCAAGCCTTGCTGCTGGCACCCGGCCACTACTCGCTCTCGTTCCGCGCCCGCGCCGACAACCTGCGCAGCGATCGGGGACTCGCATGGGACATCGTCTGCGTCAGCGGCGGCGCAGCCATCGCGAGCAGCCCACGCCTCGATGGCAGCTTCGACTGGAAGACCGTCAGCACCGATTTCAGCGTTCCCGCGTCCAACTGCCCCGCGCAGCGCCTGCTGTTGACCAACCCCGGCGCCGGCGGATCGGCCAAGGTTGTCTCCGGCACGCTCTGGTTCGACGACTTCAAGATCGTCCCGGTCGCAAGCCCGTCCCCATCCGGCACCGCGCTAGATTCGTCGCGGCTTCCGCCGCTCCTACAAAATCCCGCGACGCCCCACCCGTAGGATCGGCGTAGGATCGGCGTAGGTGCGGCGGAAGCCGCG
>DASSRT010000342.1:0-15682 GCA_035701705.1 Rhodanobacteraceae bacterium | reverse complement strand
GTAGCCGGTTGCGGTGCTTTCCAACCCAATGGCATGGCTGTTCTGGCCGAGCGCGGTGCTGTCGTCGCCCGAAGCCACCGCACCATCGCCGAACGCGCTGGACGAATAGCCGCTGGCGACGCTGTTGTAGCCCGTCGCGGTGCTCAAGTCACCGGACGCATTGGCGTTCGGGCCCGAGGCCGTCGCATGCGCGCCCGTGGCCGAGGCGTCATCCGTGCCATCGGCCGGACCGTTCGCCTTGAAGTAGTGCTCGACGTTGTTGGCGCCGGCCTGCACCGCCGTGATCGCCTGGTTGGTCGCGTACAGCTGCGAGCCGTTGACCGCGTCGGTGCTGGTGGCGGTGACTTGTCCTGCTGCGACGTTGGTGATCTGACGCTCTGCACCGGGCGCGCCCACGCTGACCACGCTGGTCGGGGTGGCGCCGGCGAAGGCGTAATACGTGCCATTGATCGTGGTGCCCGCGGTTGGATTCGCCGCCGCGGTCACGCTGCCGGCACCGAGCGCAACGTCATTCGGGTTGGTGGCAACCGCGTTCGCGCCCAAGGCGACGCTGTAGTCACCCGCGGCGCTCGCATGGTCGCCCAGTGCTGCGGACGACACGCCCGCTGCAGCAGCGTAGTAGCCAAGCGCCGTCGACTTGTCGCCGCTGGCGTTGGAGTACGTACCCAGCGCCGTACCCTGATACGCGGCCTGGGCATAGTCGCCGACTGCGGTCGCATCGCGGTAGTTGGCACGCGCATTGATGCCGACCGCAGTACCAAAGTTGCCGTAGGCCTGCGCGTTGGAACCCACTGCGGTCGATTCCCAGCCGGTCGCGGACGCGAACGAACCGATCGCGGTCGAGTAGCTGCCCAGATTCCCGACGGCGCCGGCCGCGTAGGCGTAGTACCCGATCGCCGTGGCTCCTGCGCCGTACGCCTTGGCGTATGCGCCCATCGCGATGCTGCCGATGGCAGCGTTGCCGGTGCTGGCGTCGGCCGTCAGGGCCCCGTTGCCGATCGCGATGCTGTTGTCGCCATTGGCCGTGGCGTCGTAGCCCGAGGCAATCGTCGCGTAGCCAGCCGCGTAGGCGTAATGGCCCGTGGCCACCGAATTGTCACCGATTGCATTGGCAGTATCGCCCAAGGCCACGGAGTGGTAACCGGCGGCATACGCAAATGCGCCCACGGCCGTGGCGTAATCGCCCTTGGCGTTGCTGGTGTTGCCGAGCGCGGTCGCACTGTCACCACCGGCATACGCATTCGGACCCATGGCTACCGCCGCGTATCCCATCGCACCTGCGTGATCACCGATCGCCACACTGCGATACCCGTAGGCACCCGCGTAGTTGCCGACCGCCACGCCAGAATAGTTGGCCTTCGCGTAGCTGCCCACCGCAACGCCATAACCCAGCGAATAGGCCGCATTGCCCACCGCCGTCGCGTACAACCCATAGGCAGACGAGACATTGCCCAACGCTGTGCTCGACGCGCCTTGCGCGTCAGCACCGAACCCGAACGCGGCACTGAATGCGCCGTACGCAGTCGCACCGCCGCCCACCGCGGTGCTGCTCTGGCCGGACGCATTCGACCCGGCGCCAACGGCCACCCCGTACTTGCCCGTTGCGCGTGCGGTGTCACCCATGGCTACCGAATACTTGCCCGTGGCGGTCGCATACTCACCAACCGCAACCGCACCGCCACCGTAGCCGTAGGTGCCCCCGCCCGATGCGACGGCGCCCCGGCCGAGGGCCACGTTGCCGCCACCGGAATAGCTACCGGCGTAGGCACCTGTGCCGATCGCCGTGTTGCTGCCGGTGGAATAATAGCCACCGCCGGTCATGGCGCCATTGCCCATGGCAATGCCGTTCGTGTCGGCAGCCGCCGAACCGCGGCCAATCGCGACAGCGTTGTCGCCCTCGGCATAGGCGTTGTTGCCGAGTGCTGTGCTGAATGCGCCGTACGCGTCGGCCTTGTTGCCGACCGCCGTGGCGTTCTTGGACGCGTAGGTGCCGTTGCCCAGCGCCGTGCTGTGCGTGCCGTAGGCGGTGGCGTCATTGCCCAGCGCCGTGCTGAAATTGCCGACGGCCGAAGCGTATCCGCCCATCGCGATGCTGTTCGCACCATAGGCCGCAGCGTAATTGCCCAGCGCGCTGCTGTTGTTGAAGGCGTAGGCGTGCGTACCGATCGCGACGCTGTCCTCACCGTAGCCTTCCGAGCCGTTGCCGATCGCGATGCTGCGATGATTCATGGCCGAGGCATTGTTGCCGACCGCAATGCTGCGACTGCCGGACGCATCCGCGTCACTGCCCAGCGCCAAGGCATGACTGCCCGACGCGTAGGCGTCGTTACCAAAAGCATTGGAGCTGTAACCGCTGGCCGTCGAGTACGTACCCACGGCCGTGCTGTTGCCGCCTGAGGCTAAAGCGTCGTCGCCAAGCGCGGTACTGAAATAACCGCTGGCTTCGGCAAACGAGCCCACCGCCGTGCTCACGAACCCGGAAGCGTCAGCGCTGATGCCGAATGCACTGGAGAAGTCACCGCTGGCAATCGAGTTGTAGCCATTGGCGGTGCTGTAATCGCCGGACGCCGTTGCATTCGGGCCGGAAGCCGTCGCATGCGCGCCGCTCGCCACGGCATCGTCACTGCCATCGGCCGGGCCGTTCGCCTTGAAGTAATGCTCGGCATTGTTGGCCGCCGCTTGCGTCGCCGCCACGGCCTGGTTGGTTGCGTACAACTGTGAACCGTTCACCGCGTCGGTGCTGGTGGCCGAAACCTGGCCGGCCGCGACGTTGGTGATCTGGCGTTCCGCACCCGGCGCGCCCACGCTGACCACGCTGGTCGGGGTGGCACCCGCAAAGGCGTAATACGTGCCGTTGATGGTAGTGCCAGCGGTCGGATTCGCCGCCGCGGCCACGCTGCCGGCGCCGAGCGCCACGCTGTCGGCAAAGCCCATGGTGTTGGCGCCTTGGCCCAAAGCGAGCGCGCCGCTGGCATCCGCGACTGCGTCGGGACCCATCGCCATTGAATAAGTGCCGGTCGCGACGGAATTCGAGCCGATGGCTATAGCGTTATTGGCATACGCGTGGGCGTTGCGGCCCATCGCGATGCTTTGGGCGTCACTCGCCACGGCCAAAACGCCGATGGCGATGTCGTTCGGCCCGAAGGCCGTCGAATACGACCCGACAGCCGTGGACTGGTCGCCAAACGCGTTGGTGCCGCGGCCTACCGCGGTGCTGAAGTCTCCAAATGCCTGGGTATGCGAACCCAAGGCGGTGCTGCTGGCGCCGGTCGCCCATGCATGGTCGCCAAACGCGACGGAACTGACGCCACTCGCGGTGCCGTAGGCACCGACTTCGGTCGCCAAGTCACCACTGCCACTGGCGTGACCGCCGATCGCAATGGCATTCGCGCCCGTCGCACTGGCGGTATCGCCCAACGCGATCGAACCCGGCGTTGCCGCATTGGACGCATTGCCCAACGCCAGCGAGCCCTGACCGGTCGCGGTGTTGCCCGCGCCTTCCGCTACTGCGCCCTGGCCGTTGGCGGTGTTGTTGTCACCCAGCGCCACCGCACCGGTACCGGTCGCGGTGTTGGGATCGCCGATCGCGACCGCGCCGTTGCCGCTGGCGGTATTACCGACGCCAATGGAAACCGCCTGGCCGCCAGTGGCCGTCGCATCCTGGCCGATCGCCACGGCGCCGGCGTAACCCGCATACGCGGCATTGCCCACGGCGATGCTGTTGTCGCCGGCCGCATTGGCATTGAGCCCCGAAGCAATCGCCGCATAGCCACCCGCGTTGGCGTAATGACCGGTGGCCACCGAATCGTCGCCGATTGCGTTGGCCGAATCGCCCAGCGCGGCCGAGTGGTAACCCGCCGCATACGCAAACGCGCCCACGGCCGTGCTGTAATCGCCCTTCGCGGAACTGCCGGCACCCACCGCGGTGGCGTGATAACCGATCGCGTTGGCGTTGCTGCCCAACGCAGTTGCCGCGTAACCCGAAGCCGATGCGTTGTAGCCGCCCGCAAGGCTGGCGTAACCATAGGCGTCGGCATTGCCACCCACGGCCGTGGCATTGACGTACGCGTAAGCCTGCATCCCTACCGCCGTGCCGTACGCCTTGGCGTTTGCGGCAACGCCCACCGCGGTACCGAGCCGCGCCGCATACGCATAGGCGCCCAGCGCCGTACCGGCGTAACCCGCATGGGATTGGAACCCGAAGGCCGATGAATAACTACCGTAGGCCGCGGCAAGCCCGCCCACCGCCGTTGCACCGGTGCCGTACGCATATGACGCAGCCCCGACCGCGGTGCCCAGCAAACTCACGGCTTGCGCGTAATTGCCGACCGCCGTCGAACCTGGAGCGGCGGCAAGCGACTGCGAGCCCAACGCCGTCGCGTAACTCGCGGTGGCGGAGGCATACGCGCCCAGCGCCACCGAATAGTTGGCATCGTTGTACGCACTGCCGACGTAGGCGTGCGCGCCCAGCGCGACGCTGTCATAGGCATTGAAGCCGCTTTGGGCAGCACCGTACTTGTTGCCAACCGCAGCATACGGGCCAATGGCGACGCTGTTGCTCGCATCGGTGTACAGGCCTGTCACCGTGGCATGGGAGCCAAGCGCCATCGAGTTCACCGCCGTTCCAGTCGGCCCCAGAGCCACCACATGCGAGCCGTAACCCAGCGTTGTCGCCCCAACCGCATTGCCTCCGAGCGCGATCACCGCTGATCCACTGCCGACCGCCGTCGCATGGGAGGCGTCTCCGCCCTCGGCACCGAGCACCCCGGAACCGTAACCGAGAGCCGTGCCGTAGGCAGCATAACCGCCGTAGGCTCCGGTCACGACGGAGTTGCCACCCACCGCAACCGCCCCTTTGGCGTAACCGTATTTGCCCGCACTGGCATTCTCGCCCAAGGCGACGCTGTGCTCGCTGCCGGCGACAGCATGTGCGCCAACGGCGGTCGCGTGACTCGCGGTGGCGGACGCATACGCGCCCAGCGCCATCGAATAGTTGGCATCGTTGTACGCACTGCCGACGTAGGCGTGCGCGCCCAGCGCGACGCTGTTGTACGCATTGGTGTAGTTGGAGTTGTACCTGCCACCACCCACGTAGGCTTGCGAGCCGATCGCGATGCTGTCGTGGTCATCGCCACCCTCACCACCAACCCAGGCGTGGTTGCCAAGCGCCATGGCGCCATCGACATTACCGCCGAGTGTATTCACTTGCGCGTAGCTGCCCAGCGCGACGCTGTTCGCGCCATACGCCGTTGTGTACGCCCCCACCGCCGTAGCGTAATTGCCCACTGCGGCGGAACCGGGGCCGAAGGCCGACGAATTCTGGCCGTATGCTTGGGCGTCGTAGCCGACGGCCGTGCCGTCATAACCGCTGGCATAGGCGTTATTGCCCACCGCCACGCTGAAACCACCGGTCGCACTGGCGTTCAGACCCAAGGCAACGTCCGCGCCATCGTACGAACCGGCATACGCGTTCTGGCCGATCGCGATATTGGAATTGCTTGAACCGGTGTAGGTGGACGCGCCGTTGCCGATCGCAACGTCGCTGGCCGAATTGGCCGTAGCGTTGTAGCCATTGGCGATGCTGTAGTCGCCCGCTGCACTGGCGTACGCACCGGTGGCGATGGCCGCCCTGCCGGACGCCGTCGCGTAACCACCCGTCGCGATCGCGCCGTCACCCGTCGCTTGTGCATAAGCGCCGATGGCAATTGCGCCCAAACCCGAAGCCGTCGCGTAACCGCCGGTGGCGATCGCGCCCTTGCCGGACGCCGTGGCGTTGGAGCCGGTGGCGACCGAGCCGTAGCCCGACGCGTTGGCAAATTCGCCCACCGCGGTGGCGTAATCGCCCGCCGAAGCGGATTTGCCGATCGCGACGCTGCGGATGCCCGATGCGCTGGCGCCGTGGCCGACGGCAACGCTGTCGGCGCCGCTGGCGTTGGCAAAATTGCCCAACGCCGCGCTGTAGGCGCCACTCGCGGTTGCGAATTGACCGATTGCGATTGCGTTGTACCCGGTCGCCTGTGTGGCGTAACCCAATGCCACAGAAAAATTGGCGCTGGCGACAGCGTTGTAGCCAATGGCCACGGCGCCGATGTAGCAGGCCTGCGCGCTGCCGCTGCCCGCCGCACCCGGGCCGATGGCGGTGCCGGTGTTGAGCAGGGCTGCCGTCACATTCCCCGGAATGCAGCCGGCAGTGGTGGTGGTGCCGCCGCCCGCGGTGTAATTCTGCGCCAGCGCCAGGGTTGGGGTGAGCGCGCCCGCCGCCAGCAGGATGCCGGCCAGCGCCAAGGCCAAGCCTTTGGGCCGCAACGAACCCGAAGAAGATGCGGCACCGGAGGATCCGCTCCCCCCGCGAACCTTCGCCAGTTCTGAGGCAACGACGACCTGCTTGAGTGCGGCGCTCCAGACCAGGCTGTAAATCTTCTTGTTCATGCTGCCTCTCCCGATGGTGCTGATTGGTTGGAGAGGACGATCCGAAGTCCACGTGGAGGCGCGTAGCTGTCATGCCGCGGCGGGTCGATCCGCCGACAAAGCCACGACCGGCCCCGCAATCAGGGCCGAGCGTGACGTGCACAGGTAACCCCCGTCGCCAGACTGGCGCGTCGCGATCGACGAACGCCCCTGTCTGCGCTGAATGAATGCGTGTGGACCCCGGACATCCCCCCGTTCTTGTGACACGGTGACTCTAGCAAGTCTTATAGCACACCGAGAAGCTTGTCACAAAAATACACATCCGGATCGCGGATTCAGGCCACGGACAGCGCGCCTTGGCCCGAATCGGGCGTAGCGGGGGGTCCGACCGCCAGCGAAGTGGCGCGCGAGCGGCGTAACCGCGCAGCCTAAAATGGCTCGATGACGAACCCGCCGTTACCCATCACGCCGCTGCTGCCGCGCATTCGCGCAAGCCTGCGCACGCACCCGCGGCTGGTGCTGGAAGCGCCGCCCGGCGCGGGCAAGACCACCCAGGTGCCGCCGGCGCTGCTCGACGAACCTTGGCTGGCCGGCCGGCAGATCGTGATGCTGGAACCACGCCGGATCGCGGCCCGCGCGGCGGCGGAATTCATGGCGGCACAGCGCGGTGAGGCGGTCGGACAGACGGTCGGGTACCGGATCCGCTTCGAGTCGCGGGTGTCGCCCGCCACCCGCGTGCTGGTGGTGACGGAAGGCATCCTCACGCGGATGCTGCAGGACGATCCGGAATTGCCGGACGTCGGCGCGATCATCTTCGACGAATACCACGAACGTCACCTCGCTGGTGACCTCGGCGCCGCGCTGGCGCTGGATGTGCAGGCGTCCTTGCGACCCGACCTGCGCCTCATCGTGATGTCGGCAACGCTGGATGACGCGCGCATCGCGCCCTGGTTCGACGCACCGGTCCTGTGCAGCGAGGGGCGGGCGTTCCCGGTGCGGATCGAGTACCCGCCGCGGCGCCGTGACGAGGCGCTGGAGCCGTGCGTGGTGCGCGGCATCCGGCAGGCACTCGACGAAACCACCAGCGACGTGCTGGTGTTCCTGCCGGGACGGCGCGAGATCGCGCGGGTGCAGCGAATGCTCGAAGATGCCCTCTCCCTCCGGGAGAGGGTGGCCGAAGGCAGGGTGAGGGTTCGGTCGACGCGCGACGATTCGATTTTTGCGGACCCTCACCCCCAACCCCTCTCCCGCAGGGAGAGGGGAGACTCACTGGAAATCCTTCCCCTGCACGGCGAATTGTCATTGGTGGAACAACAGGCCGCGCTGGCGCCCGCCGACGCCGGCACGCGCCGGGTGATCCTTGCCACCAACGTCGCCGAGTCGTCGATCACGGTACCGGGTGTGTGCGCGGTGGTCGATGCGGGCCTGGCGCGCGAGCCGCGTTTCGATCCACGTTCCGGCTTCACGCGGCTCGCCACGGCGACCCTTTCGCAAGCCTCGGCCGACCAGCGTGCGGGACGCGCCGGCCGCGTCGCCCCCGGCGTCGCGTATCGGCTGTGGCCCGAGAGCCAACGCCTCGAACCCGCGCGGGCGCCGGAAATCACGCAAGTGGAATTGTCCGGCCTCGCGCTGGAATTGGCGGCGTGGGGCGTGGCCGCAGACGTCGCCGCATTGCGTTGGCTGGATCCGCCACCTGCCGGCGCGTTGGCGCAGGCGCGCGAATTGCTGCAACGCCTCGGCGCACTGGACGCCGATCTGCGCATCACGCCGGCAGGCCGCGACATGCTGCGACTGGGCGCGACTCCGCGCCTTGCCGCGGCAGCGCTTGGCGCGCCCGACACCCGGCGCGCATTGCTCGCCGATCTGCTGGCCCTGCTGGATGCACGCTCGCCGTTGCGGGGCCGGTTCGACGACGACCTGCGCCGCCGCGTCGATGCGCTGCACCGGTTCCGTGACGGCGGGGCGCGGGCCGTGCGCGACGCCGACACCAGCGCGCTGGCCGCGATCGAACAAGCCGCGCGCGGCTGGCGTCGCCGCCTTGACGTGCGCCATGGCGCCAGCGGCACGCCGGACGCGTTGGCCGCCGGCAACCTGCTGCTGCACGCCTTTCCCGATCGCGCAGCCAGACAGGATCCGAACAATCCGCACCGTTACCAGCTGGCCAACGGCCGCGGTGCGCGCCTGCATGACGAGTCGAGCCTGTTCGGCGAACCGTGGTTGATCGTGGTCGAAGCGCGTTTCGACGAACGCGACAGTTTGATCCTCGCCGCCGCGCCGTTCGACCCCGTGCTACTGGAAACGGACTTCTCGCAGCGCATCGTGTGCGCACGCGTGGTGCGGCAAAACGCCGACGGCGTGGTGGAAGCCTTCGAAGAGCGCCGCTTCGATGCGCTGGTGCTGGAACGCCGCGCGGTTCCCGCCACGCCCGAAGATGCACTGCCGGCGCTGCTGGCGACGATCCGCGTGCGCGGCCTCGCCAGCCTGCCGTGGAGCGATGCCGCGCTCCGCTTGCGCGCCCGCATCGCGTGGTTGCGCGCGGTCATGCCGGAAGCCGGTCTGCCGGACGTCTCCGATGCGGCCTTGCTCGCATCGCTTGAGACCTGGCTCGCGGCGAGCCTGCACGGCATGCGCAAGCTGGCCGCGCTGTCGTCAGACTCGCTCTCGCAAGCGTTCGCTTCATTGCTCGACTACCACCAACGCAAGATGCTCGACGAGCTGGCGCCGGAAGCGATCAGCGTTCCCAGCGGGCGCTCCCACAAACTCGAGTACGCGATCGCGACCGATGCGGGCGAACCAGCGTCGCCGATACTCGCGGTGAAGCTGCAGGAACTGTTCGGGCTCGCCGAGACCCCACGCACCGCCAACGGTCGCGTGCCGGTGACGTTGCACCTGCTGTCACCGGGCGGCCGGCCGATCCAGGTCACGCAGGATTTGCGCGGCTTCTGGGATCGCACCTATGCCGAGGTGAAAAAGGAACTGAAGGGACGCTACCCGAAACATCCCTGGCCCGACGATCCGTGGTCAGCCACGCCGACCCACCGCGCCAAACCGCGGTCGTAAGCCCAAAGCCATCCCCCTCAATCCTCCTTCGTGCCGAAGGGGGAAGGCAAGGCATGCGCCGCCCACCCCCTCGATCCCCCCTTCGTACCGAAGGGGGAAGTCAGCGCAAGCCCAGCCATCCCCTTCAATCCCCCTTCGTGCCGAAGGGGGAAGTCAGCGCAAGCCCCAAAGCCATCCCCCTCGATCCCCTTCGTGCCGAAGGAGGAAGGCAAGGTACGCGCCATCCGCTCCCCGCTTACCCCCTTCCACAGGAAGGGGGTCACGCCGGAGGCGCGGGGGGATGTCGTCACCATCAATCGCTGTTCTGCTGCCACGACGCCGGCCCCACCGCGCCGCCACTGAACGAGCCGGTACTGAACAAGCTGGGGTAGCGTTCGTGCGTCGGTTTGCCATCCGGCCCGAGCTTCGGTGAGCGCGCGAAACTGCCGGCGAAGCCGGGGAATTCCACCGGACTTTCCCAACCATCGCGGCTGACCGCCGAGACGCCGAAAAAATAATCGTCGAGGATGATGTTCTTCAACACGACCGCATCGCTGGCGCCCGCGTCCTGCATGTGTTGCCACTGCGGTGCGGTGGTTTCGCGCCACCACGCGTGGTAACTCGCGGCGCCGGACGAGGGTTTCCACGACAACGTGGTGTCGTAAGCGACTGCACCTTTCACCGTGAGGTCGGCCGGCGGCGAAGGCGCCATCGCCAGCGACGCCATGGTGATCGCATCCAGCCGCGTGACGTTGGCGAGGTAATCGAAATCCACCCCGGAAATCACGTCGCCGTGCTTGACGCCGTTGACCACCGTGACGTCCTGATGTTGGTGGCTGTAGTCCTCCTGCGATTCGGACAGGCGCACCGCCGGAAACCCCTGTTCGAGGAACGGTACCTGGTCGCCGGCGCGGCCCCAGCGATCGGTGCGATAGACCATGCGCACGTGGAAGTCGTCGAGATACTGTTCCGCCAGGGTTTGCATGTAACGCGCAAGGTTGCGCGAGGGTGAATCCACGCCGCCACCGTGGTAACGACGGTACGCGGCCTGCTCCAGGGTTTCGTTGGTCTTGGTGCCTTCGGAAAACACCCGGATCGTATGCGGGTCATACACGCCATTGCCGCCGTGGTCGTTGCCGACCATGTCGTTGTTGAGATTGGCTTCAACTGCCCAGGCGTGGTCGACCGCGTATTGCGCGATGATCTTGCCGCCGAACAAGCCCTGCTCCTCGCCGGAATCGGCCGAATACACGATCGTCGCCGGAAACTTGTAGTGACTGAGTACGCGTGCGGCTTCGATCAGCGCCGCGACGCCGGCCGCGTCGTCGTTGGCGCCGGGCGCGTCGTGCACCGCATCCATCACGTCGGCGTTGCGCGAATCGAGATGCGCAGTCATCACGATCACGCGAGATGGGTTGCTGGGATCCTCGGTACCACGCTGGATCGCGACGACGTCCATGACTTCGGCGCCGGCCTTGGGCATCCGTTTGCCGGTGAACGCCTGTGCCGGCTTCACCACAAACAGGCAGCCGTCACAATCCTTGGCGATCGCCTCGAACTGTCCCGCCACCCAGCGCCGCGCCGCGCCGATGCCGCGCGTTTTCGAGGTGGTGGTCGACAACGTGTGGCGCGTGCCGAAACCGACCAGCGCAACATCGGTCGCGTGCAGGTTGGACGCTTTCACCGCCGCCGCGATCGCTTGCAACTCGGGATGGATGTTGACAGGCGGCGGCGCGGCAAGCGCCGCGGCGGACACGAACGACGCCGCGCAGAGCGCGGACAGGCAACGGACACGCAACATGGCATTCCCTCCGGGGCAAGCAGCAAGGTTACGCCTGCGTGGCGCCCGCGGCACAGGCCAATCGTCACACATGCAATGGACTCAAGACGCGGAACAACGTGAACCCGGCGCCGGCAGCTGTGCTCCATCCGCGCTCGCCTGCCCTTGCTCGCGTCGATTGCTGTGGCTCTGGATGCTTCTGACTTGCAGCCGCCGCCCGGCGGGTCGCGAGGATGTCCGCCGCGCGCCACGCCGCGATGCGGTGGTCGCGCGAGCCGAAATACGGCCAGGTCTTGAACGGCTTGCCGGCTTCCGGATCGTTGTGGCTTTCACTGACCAGCACGATGCCATCGGGATGCGCCAGGCACCACGGCAGCAATTGCGGGCGAGTGATCCACGGCAGTGGCTGTTCAAGACGCCCGGCGTAGCCGAACAGGCCATCCTGCCAGGTGATGTGGACGATCGGTATATGCGCGCGCAGCGTTTGCCGCACAAACGCGGCGGCGGGCTGCACGTCGATCGCGGGCCGCATCGCCAGTGTTGCGGCCAACAGCGCCACGGACAACAGCGCGGTCGCCGACAGGGCCAGGCCACGCGCACTCCGGCCCCACGCGCGCCACGCACCGACGGCGACCACCAGCGCGACCGCTGCCAGCAACGCCACCGCATGGGGCGGCGCGTAGCCGAATGCACGCGCGACCAGCCATGGCAGCGCCGCGATTCCCGCCGCGGCCAGGATCGCGAGCAGGCCGAACAGCCACGGCCGCAGTCGCGCACCGGCTTGCTGCAGCAACCACGCGCCGGCCAGCGCCCAAGCCGGCAACAACGGCAACAGGTAATGGATCTGCTTGCCGCTGATCGCGCAAAACGCGACGAACGGCGGCACCCACCAACAAGCGACGAAGCGCCCGAATCGGCCCCGCCAAACGTTGGCCCACGCGGCGCGGGGCGCGCGCAGCACCAGCAGCCACGGCAGCAGCAGCACCGGCAGCACCGGCAAGTACCACCACCACGGCCGCCCGTGCGCAAAGCTGCGGTCGATCCGGCCGGCGACTTTTTCGAGCAGGGGATGCCAGTAAGCTGGACCGGCGTACCACGCCGCCGGCAGCAACCAGCAGGCGAGGATCGCCACGCCGATCAGCAAGCCGGCAACCACCGCGAGGTACCAGCGCAGTGCGTGGCTGCGCGCAGTGTCGCTCCACACAGCTGCCAGCAACGCCACGCCCGCGATCGCGAGCAGCATCACCGGCCCCTTCGCCAGCAATCCCAGCCCGGTCATCAAGCCCAACCAGGCGATGCCGCGTTTCCAGCGGCCGGCATCCAGATCCAGCAACGCGTGCAGTGCGCCCAGCACGGTCAACGACAGCAGCAGGTCGAACATGATCGCGGTACTGAACACCGCGAAACCGAGCGCCCCCGCGAGCAGCCACATCGCCGTGTCGGCGCCGCGGGCATCCATGCCGAGCCGCGCGGCCAACCGCCGCAACGCCAGCAGCATGCCGAACGCGATCACCAGCGCCTCGACGCGCGCGACCCAGGTGTGTACGCCGAAAATCTTCCAGCCGCCCGCGATCAACCAGAACAACAGCGGCGATTTGTCCGAATACCAGGCGTGGTTGACGGTCGGCACCAGCCACTGCCCGGAGTTGAACATCTCCCACGCGGCCGTGAGGTAGCGCGTCTCGTCGATCGGGATCGGCGGGACCAGGATCGCCAGCGGCAGCAACAACGCGCACCAGAGCGCAAGCCAGCGCCAGGGATGATCGGACTGCGCGAAGGCGTTCATGCGTCGCGCAGCATAGTGGAAGCTTGCTTTGCTTCCGCTTTCCACTGCTCAAGAAGTTGGCTGTCAGTGCACGCCGCGGCGATCACGCCGGGCGATACACCTCGCCGCCCTCGCCGCGAAATTCCGCCGCCTTTTCGGCCATGCCCTCGTCGATTGCCGTCAATGCATCGACGCCGTGCTCCTTGGCGTAATCGCGCACGTCCTGGGTGATCTTCATCGAGCAGAATTTCGGCCCGCACATCGAGCAGAAGTGGGCGGTCTTGGCCGCATCTTTCGGCAGGGTCTCGTCGTGGAATTCCTTGGCCTTGTCGGGGTCGAGGCCGAGGTTGAACTGGTCCTCCCAGCGGAATTCGAAGCGCGCCTTGGAGAGTGCGTTGTCGCGTGCCTGCGCGCCGGGATGGCCCTTGCCCAGGTCGGCCGCGTGCGCGGCAATCTTGTAGGCGACGATGCCTTCGCGCACGTCGTTCTTGTCGGGCAGGCCGAGGTGTTCCTTGGGCGTCACGTAGCACAGCATCGCGGTGCCGTACCAACCGATCATCGCCGCGCCGATGGCGCTGGTGATGTGGTCGTAACCCGGCGCGATGTCGGTGGTGAGCGGCCCGAGCGTGTAGAACGGCGCCTCGTGGCACTTCTCCAGCTGGCGCCCCATGTTTTCCTTGATGAGGTGCATCGGCACGTGGCCGGGGCCTTCGATCATCACCTGCACGTCGTGTTTCCATGCGATGTCGGTGAGTTCGCCCAGCGTGTCGAGTTCGGCGAACTGCGCTTCGTCGTTGGCGTCGGCGATGCAGCCGGGCCGCAGGCCGTCGCCGAGGCTGAAGGCGACGTCGTAGGCCTTCATGATTTCGCAAATGTCTTCGAAGTGCGTGTAGAGGAACGATTCCTTGTGGTGTGCGAGGCACCATTTGGCCATGATCGAGCCGCCGCGCGAAACGATGCCGGTGACGCGCTTGGCGGTCAGCGGCACGAAGCGCAGCAGCACGCCGGCGTGGATCGTGAAGTAATCCACACCTTGCTCGGCCTGCTCGATCAGGGTGTCGCGGAACAGTTCCCAGGTCAGCGCCTCGGCGTCGCCGCCGACCTTCTCCAGCGCCTGGTAGATCGGCACCGTGCCGATCGGCACCGGCGAGTTGCGCATGATCCACTCGCGCGTTTCGTGGATGTACTTGCCGGTCGACAGATCCATCACGGTGTCGCCGCCCCAGCGGATCGACCACACCATCTTTTCGACTTCTTCCGCGATCGAACTCGTCACCGCCGAGGTGCCGATGTTGGCATTGATCTTGGTGAGGAAATTGCGGCCGATGATCATCGGCTCGGTTTCGGGATGGTTGATGTTGCAGGGGATGATCGCGCGCCCACGGGCGACTTCGTCGCGCACGAATTCGGGCGTGATTTCGCGCGGGATCGCGGCGCCGAAGGATTGTCCCGGGTGTTGTTGCGCGAGCGCGCTGCCTCGCAATGCATCCAACTTCTGATTCTCACGTATCGCGATGAATTCCATCTCCGGCGTGACGATGCCGGCTCGCGCGTAGTGCATCTGGGTGACGTTGGCACCGGCCTTGGCGCGCCGCGGCTTCGGCAGGTTCGGAAAGCGCACGCCGGCAAGCTGCGGCGCGTCCGCGTGGCGACGGCCGAAATCCGAGCTGCGATGGGGCAACAATTCGGTATCGCCGCGTTCGGCGATCCACGCGGCGCGCAGCTTCGGCAGGCCCGCCACGAGATCGGCGGTAAACGCCGAATCGGTATACGGCCCCGAGGTGTCGTACACCGTGAACGGCGCGTTCGCCTCCGCGCCGAACATCGCCGGCGTGTCGGTCAGCACGATCTCGCGCAGCGGCACGCGGATGTCATCGCGGCTGCCCGCGACATGCACTTTGCGCGAACCGCGAATGGGCGAGGTGACGGTTTCGGAAAGCTGCTGCGCTTCGCGCAGGAGTTCGGACGGTTGGGCATTCATCGGCGTTTCCGGATTCAAGGAAGATCGGGGAATCTGCTTCGCAGAAAGTCCGCACAGGGTCGTGCGGGCGGTTGCGAATGGATTCGCGTCTTGAAGACGGTGGCGCCGGACGCACGACATAGGGTGCCGTGCGGCGAAGCTCCCTACATCGGTGCTAACCGAACCAGGTTCGAAGGGTGTTTCTCAGCCGCACTGCGTACGGCACCCCCGCTTCAAGCTGTCATTGAAGCATGTTTGGGTTCGACGTGCGAACCCAGGCCACGTGCCACCGTGAACGGAGAGCCATCCCCCTCAATCCCCCTTCGCCCGCGAAGGGAGAAGCAAAGCAGCATGAATGGTCGCATGCCTGCTTCACCCCCTTCCGTGGAAGGGGGTCGCCGCACCAGCGGCGGGGGATGCAAGCGGCGGCGATCAGGGACGATCGCACGAGCTTCGCGAAATCAGGCCATGGATGGCCGTTCTGGTGCGAATGGCCGAGGCGTCCAATGATCGCGTATCGCACCGGCGGAGCCGCCATCAGGGATGATGGCACTCATAAGCCCGCAGAAACATGTCCACCGTCGCTTCAAGATGCACCTCGGCTTCCGCGGCGGTGGGCTGGCCGCAACCGAACAGCATCCGCGCGTGGTGCTCGCCTTTCAGCAGCGCGAAGAACTGGCTGGCTGCGCGGCGGGTGTCGGTGATGTCGAGCTGGCGGGCGTCGACCTCT
>DASSRT010000341.1:0-7828 GCA_035701705.1 Rhodanobacteraceae bacterium | reverse complement strand
AACAGGAAGCCGCGGGCGAGATCCTCGGCCAGCACTTGTGGTGCATTGAGTCCCGCGGCGCGCAAACGTGCAGCGACATCCAGCCACGGCGCGATGACCTGCGGCATGCCGGCGGCGTCCATCAGCACCGCGCTGCCGGCGCGTGACATCACCCGCCAGTAGCTGCGCGCGCTGGCATCGGCCGCGACAGCCGCGATGGTCGCGTTGTCGTCGCCGGTCGCCGCGCGCGCGAAGGCGAGCTGCGCACTGCTGCGTTCGGCATCGGCGACAGGGACTGGCTGCGGCGGGTTCATGGCGTGCCGAGTATAGGTGTTGGCATGCCGTGATTACGCAGCGTGCCTTCGCTGCGTGAGGGCGATTGGGCTATCCTTGCCGTTTCATTGCGTGGCGCGGGGCCGAATACGGCCGACGGCGGCGCGCACCACCCGCAGGATTCCGCATGAGCGTCACCCGTGTGCACACCCATCTCGACCAGCTGGAGGCGGAATCCATCCGCATCCTGCGCGAGACGGTCGCCGAATGCCGCAATCCGGTATTGCTGTATTCGATCGGCAAGGATTCGTCGGTACTGCTGCACCTGTTGCTGAAGGCGTTTTACCCGGCCAAGCCGCCGTTGCCGATG
Organism: Rhodanobacteraceae bacterium; assembly: GCA_035701705.1. Taxonomy (GTDB): domain Bacteria; phylum Pseudomonadota; class Gammaproteobacteria; order Xanthomonadales; family Rhodanobacteraceae; genus 66-474. The sequence goes on along the minus strand of DASSRT010000341.1, from coordinate 7,206 downwards.
TTGCACGTCAACACGACGTGGAAATTCCGCGAGATGATCGAGTTCCGCGACCGCATCGCACGCGAAACCGGCGTCAGGTTGATCGAGCACATCAATCCCGACGGCGTGGGCAAGACCGATCCGGTGCATGCGGCTTCGAAGCACACGCACATCATGAAGACCCTGGCGCTGCGACAGGCGCTGGCCGAACTCAAGTTCGATGCCGCGATCGGCGGCGCGCGCCGCGACGAGGACCCCGCGCGCGCCAAGGAACGCGTGTTCTCGCTGCGGGGCGCGGGGCAACGCTGGGAGCCGCGCAAGCAGCGGCCGGAACCGTGGGGCCTGTTCAACACGCGGCTGGCGAGCGATGAGTCGATGCGCGTGTTCCCGCTGTCGGACTGGACCGAGCTCGACGTGTGGCTGTATATCCGCCGCGAGGGCATCGAGGTGGTGCCGTTGTATTTCGCGAAGGAGCGCCCGACCTTCGTGCGCAATGGCGCGCTGCTGGTGCGCGACGACGAGCGCGTGCCGCTGGAACCCGGCGAACAACTGGTGCCGAAGATGGTGCGCTTCCGCACGCTCGGCTGCTGGCCGTTGACCGCTGCGGTCGAGTCGCAGGCCGCCAACCTCGATGAAATCATCGGCGAAATGCTGGATACGCGGCAGTCCGAGCGCGCCGGCCGCATCATCGACCTCGATCCGACCGACTCCATGGAGCGCAAGAAGCGTGAAGGCTACTTCTGAACCTCGGGGCGAGGCTGCCGCGGCGCTGGCCGATCGCCTCGCCGCGCTGGAAACCCGCGACACCCTGCGCTTCGCGATGTGCGGCAGCGTGGATGACGGCAAGAGCACCCTGCTCGGACGCCTGCTGGCCGAGGCCGGGATGGTTCCGGATGACCGCCTTGCGCAGATGATCCGCGACTCGAAGACGCACGGCACCCAGGGCGGCAGGCCGGACTACTCCTTGTTGCTGGATGGCCTTGAAGCTGAGCGCGAGCAGGGCATCACCATCGACGTCGCGTGGCGATACTTCGGTACCGACAGGCGCGCCTTCATCGTGGCCGATTGTCCCGGCCACGCCCAGTACACCCGCAACATGGCGTCGGGCGCGTCCAGCGCCGAACTTGGCGTGGTGCTGGTGGACGCGCAGGCCGGCGTGATGACGCAGACCCGCCGCCACACCGCGATCCTCGCGATGTTCGGCGTGCAGCACGTGCTGTTCGCGGTCAACAAGCTCGACCTGATCGACTACGACCACGCGCGCTACCGCGCGATCGAGCAGGAGTGCGTCAAGCTCGCGCATGACCTTGGCATCGCCAGCGCCGATGCGATTCCGGTGTCGGCGATCAACGCCGACAACCTGGTCGCGCATTCGCCGAATACGCCGTGGTACACCGGCAAGTGCCTGCTCGAATTCCTCGAAACGGTGCAGGTGGAACGCAAGGTCGACGATGCATTCGCGCTGCCGGTGCAGTGGGTGAACCGGCCCGACCACAGTTTCCGCGGCTACGTGGGCACCATCGCGGGCGGGCGCATCGCGCCCGGCAACGAGGTCGTGGTGATGCCGGGTGGCCAACGCTCGCGCGTGGCGCGCGTGATCGGCGGTAACGCCGACCTCGATGCGGCCGAAGCGGGGCAGGCGGTGACGCTCACGCTCGCCGACCAGATCGACGTCGCCCGCGGCGACGTGATCGCCGATCCGGCCAACCCGCCGCAAGTCGCGGCGCAGTTTGCCTGCCATTTGTTGTGGCTGGACGACACCGGCCTGCTGCCGGGCCGCCGCTACCTGTTGAAACTGGCGACGCGCACCATCGGCGCGCAGATCACCGAGATCAAGCACCGCATCGATCCGGACACGCAGGCGCACCTTGCCGCGACGCGGCTGGCCGCCAACGAAATCGGCTACTGCAACTTGTCGCTCGATGCCGACATCGCGTTCCGGCCGTACCGGCAGGATCGCCGGCTCGGCGGCTTCATCCTCGTCGACCGTGAAACCGACGCGACGGTCGGTTGCGGCACGCTCGACTTCGGGCTGCGCCGCGACTCCAACGTGCACTGGCAACAGCTGGACGTCGACCGCGCCGCGCGCGCCCGGATCAAGGGCCAGACCCCACGCTGCCTGTGGTTCACCGGGCTGTCCGGCGCCGGCAAGTCGACCATCGCCAACCTCGTCGAACGGCGCCTGCTCGCCGATGGTTTCCACACCATCCTGCTGGACGGCGACAACGTGCGCCATGGACTCAATCGCGACCTCGGCTTCACCGACGCCGACCGCGTCGAAAACATCCGCCGCGTGGCGGAAGTCGCGAAGTTGATGATGGACGCGGGCCTGGTGGTGCTGGTGTCGTTCATCTCGCCGTTCCGTGCGGAACGCCGCATGGCCCGCGACCTGATCGGCGATGGCGAGTTCATGGAAGTGTTCGTGGATGCGCCGCTGGCAGTGTGCGAAGGCCGCGACGTGAAAGGGCTGTACGCCAAGGCGCGCTCAGGCAAGATCGCCAATTTCACCGGCATCGGCTCGCCTTACGAAGCGCCGGAAGCCCCCGAGATCCACGTGCATTCGGATCAGGAGCCAGCGGCGGATTCGGCGGCGCGAATCGTCAAGGCGCTGCTGCCGTAAAGGTAGGAGCGGCGGAAGCCGCGACCGGAAGCCGCGGCCTGCGCCTCGGATCGCCGCCCCCGATCGGGCCTGCGGGCCCTCCTACACGCGCACCCGGAAATGCTTCGCCCTCCGCCCCACCAGCGCGAGCGCAGCGCGGTCTGGCAGCAAATCCATCAGCAGCTTGATCGCGCGATTGGCGCGTCCGGGCACGTACACCACGCGGCCATGCTCGACGGCGGCGAGGCCTTGCCGCACCACGTCGCCGGCATCCGACCACATCCAGCCCGGCAACTTCGAAACCAGCGCGCGCGCCTCGCTGACATCGTGGAATTCCGAATGCGTGAAGCCCGGGCACAACGCGCAGACGTGGATGCCGTGCGCGCGATTCTCCAGCGCCAGCGCCTGCGATACCCGTACCAGCAAGGCCTTGGCCGGGCCGTACAGCGTGTTGCCCGGTGTCGCCGGCACCAGTCCGGCCAGTGAGGCGACGTTGACGATGCGGCCAAAGTTGTGCGTGCGCATCGCCGGCAGCAGCAGGTGGCAAAGTTCCAGCGGTGCCCTCACCAGCACCTGCATGAACTGTGCGTGGGTGGCCCAGTCCACCTTGTCATAGCGGCCCGGCACACCGTAGCCGGCGTTGTTGATCAGGATGTCGAGCGCACGCCCGTTGCGCGTGGCGGCCTCCGCGATGCGCGCGGGTGCGTCCGGATCGGCGAGATCGTCGGCGATGGTCTGCACGTCGATACCGTGTTTCGCGCGCAGCTCGTCCGCGATGGCCTGCAGGCGATCGTCGCGTCGCGCGGTCAGCACCAGGTCGCATTGGCGCGCGGCAAGCTGGCGGGCGAACTCGGCGCCGATGCCGGCGGAAGCACCGGTGACGAGCGCGCGGTGGCGAGTGCGTGTTTCCATATCGAAGCGGCTCTGGTGGAAAGTCGGGCCACGGAAGGCCGTTCTGGTGATTGTGAATTGAGGGCGCCACGCTCACAAGACGCCCGTGTGCGGCGGCGATCAGGGACGATCGCATGGAAAACGCAGTTTGCGCGGGCACGATGGCCTTGGCTATCCTGCCAATCCGATTGGACGATGGAGCGCGCCATGCGCCGGAAATGGGTGGGTGGCAACTGGAAGATGCACGGCTCGCGGGCGATGGCGTCCGCGTTGGTCGGTGCGATTGTCGAGGCTCGCGTGGAAGGCGTCGATGTCGTGCTGTGTCCACCGGCCCCGTACCTGCGCGAGGTGTGCGCGGAATGCGCCGGTTCGTCCGTCACCGTCGGCGGGCAGGACCTGAGCGAACACGAATCGGGCGCCTGGACCGGCGAAGTTTCTGCGGCGATGTTGCGCGACGTGGGCTGCACGCATGCGCTGGCCGGGCATTCCGAACGCCGGCAGTTCCACGGCGAAACCGATGCGATGGTCGCGGCCAAGGTCGCGCAGGCGCTGGCGCACGACCTGACCCCGGTGCTGTGCGTGGGCGAAACGCTTGCCGAGCGCGAGGCCGAGCGCACCGCCGAAGTGGTATCACGCCAGCTTGGTGCGGTGGTCGCGCACTGCGGCATCGCCGCGTTCGCGCGTATCGTGGTCGCCTATGAGCCGGTCTGGGCCATCGGCACCGGGCGCACCGCCAGCCCGGCCCAGGCCCAGGAGGTCCACGCGCTGCTGCGTAGCCAGCTCGCCCGGGACGATGCTAGAATTGCCGGTTCCATCCGCATCGTTTATGGCGGCAGTGTCAAACCCGGTAATTCCGCCGAGTTGTTTGCGCAGCCGGATATCGATGGCGGCCTGATCGGTGGAGCGGCCTTGCAGGCCACCGATTTTCTTTCGATTTGTGCGGCGGCGGGCTGAAGTCCGGCGGCGTACGGGAACAAGACATGCTGTTCACGATTTTCAGCGTTTTCTACGTGCTCATCGCCGCGGCGATGATCGTGCTGATCCTGATGCAGCGCGGCGATGGTGCCAACGCGGGCGCCAGCTTCGGCGGCGGCGCGTCCGGTACCGTGTTCGGTGCGCGCGGCTCGGCCAGTTTCCTGACCCGCACGACGGGCGTGCTGGCGACGCTGTTCTTCCTGCTCAGCCTCGGCATGGGCATCTACCTGAGCCACCACGGCGTCAAGCCCAGTCCGAAGCAGACGCTTGGCGTCATGGCGGGCGTCGGCAGTTCGGCACCGGCAAGCAGCGCGCCGGCGGCTTCTGCCGCGCCGCCCAGCGCGCCGGCAGCGTCCGTACCGGTACAGCATTCCGAAGTTCCGACGGCGCCAGCGTCGTCGGCAGCAACGAAGTCGGAAGTTCCGGCCGCGCCCGCGACATCGGCACCGTCAGCGTCGCATTGATCCGGTTCTTGATTTTGTAGAAGTCGCGCACATGGACGTGCGCGGTGGTTCCCAGGGATGAGCACACCGTGCCCAGGTGGCGGAATTGGTAGACGCACTACCTTGAGGTGGTAGCGCCGAGAGGCGTAGGGGTTCGAGTCCCCTCTTGGGCACCAATGAAACGAAACGCGCGCTTGCGAACATCGCAGCGCGCGTTTTTGTTTGTGGAATGCGAAATTCGTCTGCGAGCCGCGATGCGATTCGTTCGCAACGGCACATCCGCGATTGCGGCGCGGCCGCTGTGCATGCGAAAATTCCGCAGCTAACGCGGAAAGAAACCCATGCTTGCTGGATATTGGCCAATCCTGCTGTTCCTGATCGTTGCCGGCGGCATCGGCGTCGCGCTGGTCATCATTGGCTGGATCGCCGGGCCGCGTCGCCCGAGCGCGGAGAAGTATTCGCCCTACGAGTGCGGCTTCGAAGCCTTCGAGGGCGCGCGCATGAAATTCGACGTGCGCTACTACCTCATCGCGATCCTGTTCATCCTGTTCGATCTTGAAATCGCGTTCCTGTTTCCGTGGGCGGTGGTGTTCAAGGACATCGGCGCGGTGGCGCTGATCGAGATGTTCACGTTCCTCGCACTGCTGGTGGTCGGCTACATCTACGTGTGGAAGAAAGGGGCGCTCGAATGGGATTGACCATTCCCAAAGCGCTGGACGAGTCTGTCCTTGACTCGCCAGCGCACGCCAAGCCCGGTACATGCCCGGGCTTGGCTTCGTCGAGCCGAGCGCAAACAGCGCGCGCGGCGCGCGGGCAGGCCATCCATGGCCTGCGTGGCAACTGCACTATCGAGGTGACAGGATGGGTCTGATCTCCGCCATCGACAAGTCGATGCACAACCCGGTTCCGATCGGACGTGTCGATGACATCCTGCGACCGGAAGCCGACAACCCGATCATGCAGCACGGTTTCGGCGTCACCACGGTGGATGCGCTGTTCAACTGGGCGCGCACCGGCTCGATGTGGCCGATGACCTTCGGCCTCGCCTGCTGCGCGGTCGAGATGATGCACGCGGGCGCCTCGCGCCTCGACCTCGACCGCTATGGCGTGATCTTCCGCCCGTCGCCGCGCCAGTCTGACGTGATGATCGTGGCCGGCACCCTGGTCAACAAGATGGCGCCGGCGCTGCGCAAGGTCTACGACCAGATGCCCGAGCCCAAGTGGGTGATCTCGATGGGCAGCTGCGCCAACGGCGGCGGCTACTACCACTATTCGTACTCGGTGGTGCGCGGCTGCGACCGCATCGTGCCGGTCGATGTCTACGTGCCGGGTTGTCCGCCGACCGCCGAGGCGCTGGTCTACGGGATTCTGCAATTGCAGAAGAAGATCCGCCGCACCAACACGATTGCCCGCTGACCGCCCATGGCCAACATCACACCCGAACAACTGGCCGAGCGACTGCGCGCATGCTTTGGCGAACACCTTGCGAACGTGGCGGTTTCGCACGCGCAGGTGACCATCGAAGTCACGCCCGCGAAGCTCATCGAGGTTTGCACCGCGTTGCGTGACGACGCCGAATTCCGCTTCGAGCAACTCACCGACCTGTGCGGCGTCGATTTCCTGAGTTTCGGCGAAGACGAGTGGCCGACCTCGGATACCGCGACCTCGCAGGGTTTCGGCCGCGGCGTCACCGGCGACAACATCCAGGGCCGCTTCGGCTGGGACGATCGTCCGCGGCATCCGCAGTTCCTCGGCCGCTTCGCCTCGGTCGCGCACCTGATTTCCTACACTCACAACAGCCGCCTGCGCGTGCGCTGTTTCGCGCCGGAGGATGCGCTGCCGGTGCTGCCGACCCTGACCAATGTCTGGCCGTCCGCCAACTGGTACGAACGTGAAGCGTTCGATCTGTACGGCATCATCTATGAAGGCCACCCGGACCTGCGCCGCATCCTCACCGACTACGGTTTCGTCGGGCATCCATTCCGCAAGGATTTCCCGCTGATCGGCAACGTCGAGGTGCGCTACGACCCCGAGGCCAAACGCGTGGTGTACGAGCCCGTCACCTCGGTGACGCCGCGCGTGACCGTGGCGCGCGTGGTGCGCGAGGACTCGCGCTGGCCGACTTCGCGCGAAGAAGCCGCCGACGACTGGAAGGACAACTGACATGGCAGCTGATGCCGGCGAAATCCGCAGCTACACCATGAACTTCGGGCCCCAGCACCCGGCCGCGCACGGCGTGCTGCGCCTGGTGATGGAGATGGAAGGCGAGACCATCCTGCGCATCGATCCGCACATCGGCCTGCTGCATCGCGGCACCGA
>DASSRT010000340.1:0-5924 GCA_035701705.1 Rhodanobacteraceae bacterium | reverse complement strand
CAAGGGCCATCATTTCCAGTCGGCCGCGCGCGCCGTGCTGTTGCTGACGCGCCGGCTCGTGACTGATCCGCTGCCCGCCGACACCATCCTCAACGTCAACGTGCCCGATCGGCCGTGGCCGGAAATCCGCGGCTTCGAAGTGACCCGGCTGGGCAGCCGCCACCGTTCGGCTCCATGCATTGCGCAGCGCGATCCGCGCGGGCGCACGGTGTGGTGGATCGGTCCGGCGGGCGACGCCGACGACGCCGGCCCCGGCACCGATTTCGACGCGGTGCGGCGCGGCTTCGTGTCGGTGACGCCGATCCATGTGGACCTGACGCGCTTCCAGGCACTGGAGAAGGTGTCGGGCTGGATCGAGGGCCTGTCCGCGCAGATCGCCGGGGAACGCGCCGCATGAGTGCCTTGTCGGGAGGCCTGTTCGCAACCGCAACGGCGTCTGCCCGCGGCGCCGGCATGACTTCACAGCGGGCACGCGACCGGTTGGTAGCAACCTTGCGCGACGAAGGGATCGCCGATCCGCGCGTACTGGACGTGATCCGCACCATGCCGCGGCACCTGTTCATCGACGAAGCGCTGGCGGCGCGCGCGTATGAAAACAACGCGCTGCCGATCGGACTCGGCCAGACGATTTCGCAGCCGTGGGTGGTGGCGCGGATGACCGAGCTGCTGATCGCCGACCGCATCCCGGAACGCGTGCTGGAAATCGGCACCGGCTCCGGCTATCAGGCGGCGGTGTTGGCGGCGCTGGTCGGCAAGGTCTTCACCGTCGAGCGCATCGAGGAGCTGCTGCGCAAGGCGCGGCGGTTGTTCCGCAACCTCAAGATCGAAAACATCCGCTCGCGCCACGACGACGGCAACATCGGCTGGGCCTCCGAGGGGCCGTTCGATGCGATCGTGTTGACCGCTGCCGGCGAAACCGTGCCGCGCGCGCTGTGCGAGCAACTGGTCGATGGCGGTGTGCTGGTGGCGCCGGTCGGGCCGCCGCAGCAGCAACGGCTGGTGCGTTGGCGCCGCAGCGGTGATGCGTGGCAACACGAGGATCTCGAAGCGGTGAGTTTCGTGCCGCTGCTGGGTGGGTTGGGGTAATGGCTCCCGGTCGCATGCGCAGCCGCATTCAATGAAGCTCTTCAAGCCGTTCTACGAGTGGGCGCTTGTTTGGTCGGCCAAGCCGCGCGCGGATGTCGCGCTCGCCGGCTTGAGTTTCGTCGAGGCGTTCATCTTCCCGGTGATGCCGGAAATCATGCTGGCGCCGATGACGCTGGCGCGCCCGCGCAAGTGGTGGCAACTGGCCTCGCTCAGTCTTGGTTTTTCGCTACTCGGTTCACTGGTGGGCTACGCGTTGGGGCACTATGCCTTCGAGGCGTTGAAGCCGTTGCTGGATACGCTGCACCTGCTGGCGCCGATCGAATCGGGCGTGGCCAGGCTGACGCTGCAAATGCACTCGCACGAGTGGGGTCTGTTTGGCGTGCTGGTGCTCGCGGCCCTGATCCCGGTGGTGCCGATGAAGTTCGTGACCTGGGCCTGCGGCATCATCGGCGTGCCGATCCTGCCCTTCCTTGGCTGCATCGCGCTGGGCCGTGGCAAGCGCGTGTTCCTGCTTGCCGGCGCGATCCGGCTCGGCGGCGAGCGCGCCGAACGCTTGCTGCACAAGTACATCGAGATCGTCGGCTGGGTCAGTATTGCGATACTGGCGGTGCTCGCACTGTATTTCTGGCTGCGGTAACTGGCGGAGTCCGGGCGGGAGCGGCTTGTGCGACGAGCCAGCCCGGGGATGGCCGCCCTGAAGCGCTCAAGCGTGAAACGACACGCCCATCAATCCTGATCGACGACGCAGCGTTCATGGACGATCGCATGAATCAGTTATCCTTGCCCGCATGATGCGCACGACAAGTTCTTGCAAGGTGGTCCTGGCGGCGATCGTCGCAGCGATGTTGTTGGCAGGATGCGTGACGACGCCCGCGCCGGTGGTCAATCACTCGTTCGGGCCAAGTGACGCAAGCGCGCCGGCGCCTGCGACGGCAACGCAGCCGGCCGCCAGCAGCGGCGCACAAACCTTCGGGATCGGCGGCCACGCCAACGGCACCACCACCGCAGCGGGTTACACGGTGGCGCCGGGCGACACGCTTTACAGCATTGCCTTCGCCCACGGGCTCGATTTCCGCGCGCTGGCTGCAGACAACGGCATCCCGCCACCGTACACGATCCATCCGGGCCAGGTGTTGAAGCTGTCAGCGCCAGCAACGGTGCCGGTTGCCGCCGGCAATCCCGTCGCGGGAACCACCGCCGCCACGCAACCTTCTGGGCCCGTGTTCGGGCCGGTCACGACGCGGCCCACGCCCGCGGGCAATGCTTCCGTGGCTGCCGCACCAGCGCCGGTGAGCGCACCCACAACGCCGAACGAACCTCCGCCCGCACCTGCGGCGACGGTTGCCGAGGCGACGCCGGTGGAGGCGCCGGCCGTCCAGCCGGTGGTTGCCGCAACGCCCACACCACCGCCGGGGGCAACGCGCAACGCCGCCGGGATTACCTGGCGCTGGCCGGCCAGTGGCAATTTGATCAGCGGCTTTCAGGCCGGGAGCGGTGGCGATGGTGCCGGTGTCGACATTGCGGGCAAGGCTGGGGATCCGGTTCGCGCCGCCGCATCCGGTACCGTGGTGTACAGCGGCAACGGCCTGATCGGCTACGGCGAGCTGGTCATCATCAAGCACAACGACACCTATCTATCCGCGTACGGCCACAACAGCCGGCGATTGGTCAAGGAAGGGCAGCATGTGGACGCCGGTCAGGAAATCGCGCTGATGGGCGCGTCGGGTGCGCCGCGCGTCGAGCTGCATTTCGAGATCCGCAAGAACGGCAAGCCGGTCGATCCGATGGACTATTTGCCGAAGCGCAACTAGCACCTTCGCTGCTCTTGCAGGAGCGGTGGCAACCGCGACCGCCGGTGCATTGGCGCAGCGTGACTCGCGGCTTCCGCCGCTCCTACGGCCGCTCCTGTGGCCGCTCCTGCGGAAAGGTCGCAGGGCGCGTGCCAACCCGCCTTCGGCATGTTGCCGGCGATGCGGCGATCAGGGACGATCGCACGCGCTTCGCGGAAAATCAGCGCATGGATGCGCGTTCTGATGATCCGGAGAACGGGATCATCCCGGTGCCGACATGGTGGGTGGAGCAGCGATCAGGGGCGATCGCACAAGATGAACGCCGCGACGACGTTCCGGCCTTCACTGGCAAGGATGTCCCAGGTGCGCGCGGCGGCGGCGTTGTCCATCACTTCCACGCCGATCCCGTGTTGCAGGAACGCCGCCAGCGCGGCTTGCGAGGGAAACCGCTGGCGTTCGCCGGTGCCCAGCAGCACCACGTCCGGCTTGAGTGCGAGAAGCGGCTCGACCTGTGCCGGCGCCAGCGCTGCCACGTCGTTGACGGCCCAGTCTTCGACCACCTTGTCGCGGCACAGGATCACGCTCGCGTTGAACGGTCGATCGCCGATGACGACCGTGTGTGCGTCGGCGCGGCGCACGAACAGGTAGTCACGCGGGCGTTCGAGGTTCAGTTCCATGACCGCAACGGATCACGATGCGCCGCGGCATTCGGGGTGTCGACTGATCGCCGATTCGTGCGTTGACATCCCCCCGATGCTGCGCATCGACCCCCTTCGTTCCGAAGGGGGTGTTCGAAGCGTTCGCTCCGAAGGGAGTATTCGAAGCGTTCGCTCCGAAGGGAGTATTCGAAGCGTTCGTTCCGAAGGGGGGATTCGAAGCGTTCGTTCCGAAGGGGGGATTCGAAGCGTTCGCTCCGAAGGGGGGATTCGAAGCGTTCGCTCAGAAGGGGGTATTCGAAGTGTTCGCTCAGAAGGGGGTATTCGAAGCGTGTGCCGGTGCTGGTCTTCCCCCTTCCGGAGGAAGGGGGATCGAGGGGGATGCGCCTGTGATCGCGGGATGCTCGATTCGCGCGATGATTGGTTGTCTGGTTCACTTCGGCAATGCAATCTGCGGCTGGTCGGGATTGTGCCGATACAGCACGGCGATCTTGCCGATCGTCTGTACGGTGTCGGCTTTGCTGGATTCGAGCAGTTGCGCAAGCTCGGCTACGCGCGCCGCGCGATCGGCGCCGCTCACCCTGACCTTGATCAGTTCGTGATCGTCCAGCGCCTGTTCCAATTCCTTCAGGACGCCCGGCGTGACGCCCTTGCCGCCCAGCAGCAGCACGGGTTTCAGCGGGTGCGCGAGGCCGCGCAGGTAGCGGATCTGGGTTGGCTTCAGGGCCATGCGTTAAGGCTTCGGGCAGGTTTGCAGGACTTGGCAGGTTATCATGTGCGCCAGACAACGTAACTGACGGGTGGCGCGGGCAGGCCGTCCATGGATGCAGCTCCGTGGCCAGATCGAAAAGCAGCACGCGCTGGCTGAAGGAGCATTTCAGCGACGAATTCGTCAAGCGCGCCCAGGCCGAGGGCCTGCGTTCGCGGGCAGCGTTCAAGTTGGACGAACTGCTGGACCGCGACCGGATCCTGAAGCCCGGGATGGTGGTGGTGGATCTTGGCGCCGCGCCCGGCGGCTGGTCGCAGTTGGTGCGCCAGCGGCTCGGCGACAGCGGACGCGTATTCGCGCTCGACATCCTGCCGATGCAGGGCATCGGCGGGGTCGAGTTCCTCGAAGGCGATTTCCGTGACGAGCAGGTGTTCGAGGCCCTGATGGCGATGCTGGACGGCGCGCCGGTGGACCTTGTGCTGTCCGACATGGCACCCAATATCAGCGGTATCGAGGACGCCGACCAGTCCCGCGCGATGCATCTGGCGGAACTGGCGGCGGATTTCGCACACAAATGCTTGAAGCCCGGAGGGTCGATGCTGGTGAAACTGTTCCAGGGACGCGGTTTTGACGACTACCTGCGCGACTTGCGTGCGGACTGTGCGCGGGTGACACTGCGCAAGCCCAAGGCTTCGCGCGCGCGTTCGCGTGAGGTGTATGCCCTGGCTACCGGCTGGAAGAAACGAGCATGAACGACGGTTTTGTCCCAATGATCACCCACGACCACGCCGCGCTGACGCCAGTGCGGGAGGCAGGAGCACCATGAAGCCGCCGATCAACCAGTTCGCCGGTCAGATCCTGCTGTGGATTTCGGTCGCGGTGGTGCTGGTGCTGCTGTATCAGAGCCTCAGTCCGAAACTCGCCGGCACCCAGCAGGAAATGTCGTATTCCGAGTTCGTGCAGCAGGTGAAGAACGACAACGTGGCCTCGATCACGGCCAGCCCGACCGTGCCGACCGTGGTCACCGGCAAGTTGAAGGATGGCAACACCTTGCGCACGGTGCTGCCGGTGTTCGGCAACGATCAGCTGCAGCCGCTGCTGGATTCGCACCAGGTCAAGACCACCCAGAAGCCCGGTGACAACGGCTTCTCGTTGTGGAAATTGTTGTGGGAATGGGGTCCGATCCTGCTGTTCATCGGCGTCATGATCTGGTTCATGCGCCAGATGCAGCAGGGCGCCGGCGGGCGCGGGGCCATGAGCTTCGGACGTTCGCGCGCCAAGTTGCAGGGTGAAGACCAGATCAAGGTCACCTTCGCCGACGTGGCCGGCTGCGAGGAAGCCAAGGAAGAAGTGTCCGAACTGGTCGACTTCCTGCGCGATCCCGGCAAGTTCACCAAGCTGGGCGGCAAGATCCCGCGCGGCGTGCTGATGGTGGGTTCGCCTGGTACCGGCAAGACCTTGCTGGCGAAAGCCATCGCCGGCGAGGCCAAGGTGCCGTTCTTCTCCATTTCCGGTTCGGACTTCGTCGAGATGTTCGTCGGCGTCGGCGCCGCGCGCGTGCGCGACATGTTCGAGCAGGCCAAGAAGCACGCGCCGTGCATCATCTTCATCGACGAAATCGACGCGGTCGGCCGCCATCGCGGCGCCGGCCTCGGCGGTGGCCACGACGAGCGCGAGCAGACC
>DASSRT010000339.1:0-5329 GCA_035701705.1 Rhodanobacteraceae bacterium | reverse complement strand
CCGCAGATTTCTCCGGAAGCCTACACAGCGCCACGATGGTTTCTGGAGCACCCTTTGTGGCGACGCGATGGCCGGATTCTCCCGGAACGGTGTAGGCGCGGGTGGTTGCCAGCGTCTGCGAGGAAAGCGCGTAGGCACGCTGCAACGTCCAGCCGGGGTGCATGCGCCGCGCGCCGTCGAGCCGGTCGCCAATCGCAAGGATGGCGGTTTCCATCGGATCGAACGGGTCGGGCGGCGTCGCCAGCAGTGCGCATTCGACGAGGTCAACCGTGACCTGTGGTAAGGGATCAACCGCGTCCGCCGAGGTGTTTTCCAGCGTGCCATCGGCGCCAACCAGCGCGGTGACTCGCATGCGGTTTTGGGTCAGGGTGCCGGTCTTGTCGACGGCCAGGACAGTGATTGCACCAAGCGCCTCGATCGCCGGGACACTGCGCGTCAGCACGTGATGCCGTGACAGGCGCCATGCGCCCATCGCAAGGAACACGGTCAGGATCACCGGTATCTCTTCCGGCAAGATCGCCATGCTGAGCGCGACGCTGGCGAGCAGACTGTCGAGGAATGTCCGTGCATTCCACAGCCAATTGATCAGGCAGTAGCCGATGGCCAGCAGCAACGCGGTCGCGGCCAGAACGCGAATCAGCTTGCGCGACGAACGCTGCAGCCCCGACACCGGTTCGCGGGCGGACTGCAGCATGGCTCCGATTTCACCGACCTTCGTGGCCGTTCCGGTGGTCGACACGCGCGCCAGCCCGGCGCCGCGCGTCACCACCGTGCTGGCGTACACGCGGTCGCGGTCGGGCCCGGCGCTGCGCGCCACGGCAATCGCCTCGCCGGTCAGCAACGACTCGTCGACCTCGAGTTCACCCTCCAGCAGGATGGCGTCGGCCGCGATCCGGTCGCCCTCGTGCAACGCGAGCAGGTCGCCGGGAACGACCTCGCGTCCGGGCACCCGCAACTTCTGCCCCCCACGTATTACCAGTGCACGCGGCGCCGACAGGTCGCGCAGAGCTTCGAGTGCACGCTGGGTCCTGCGTTCCTGGAAAAGCGTCAGGCCGATGACGGCAAAAATCATCCCCAGCAGGAAGGCGGCTTCGGCATGATCGCCCAGCGCCAAGTACAGCGCACCTGCCACCAGCAACATCAGGAATATCGGCTCGGCGAGCACCTTGAGCACGATCCGGTGCAGCGGTTTACGTTCGCCGCCCGGCAACGTGTTCGGTCCGGATTCGATCAGTCGACGCTGCGCCTCCGCTTCGCTGAGCCCGAGGCGCCAAGTATCAGGACCGCCTGCATGTTCCGTCGGTAGCGACGACTTGGCGGACGCGTCTGTCTCGCGAGTCGGCATCGCTACCTCCATTTGTACGACTACCTGTCGTCGATGGTCCTCAGCGTCGGCGGATCAGGAATCCGGCCAGCAAACCGAGGCCTGCGCCGATACCGATTGACGCCCAGGGATGCTGTCGGACGAGACGCTGCCCTCTGCCTCCCATTTCGCGCGCGTCTTCGGCGAAGTCGTGCGCACGCTCGGACATGCTGGATCTGAGCGCCCGCGCCTTCCCGCCGAGCGCACGGCGTGCCCTACGCCACTCCTCACCGGTTTCGTCGATCGTGGTCCGCAGCAGCGTTTCCGCGGCATCCTTGACCTGCTCGACGCTGCGCTTCAAGGATTCTTCATTGCCCGTTGCAGGGGCGGTTTCACTTTTCATGATGGGGTCTCCTTATGACAATCCCATCATCGGACTGCTTGTTCCAGCGCAATTGATGTGCATCAAGCAAACAGCATTTGTGCGTAGCGGCTCCGCTTATCAGATCCGGGAAAACACCAGCGTGGCGTTGGTGCCGCCGAAGCCGAAGCTGTTGGACATCACGGTGGCGAGGCGCGCGGGGCGACTTGCGCGCACAATCGGGAAACCTTCCGCGCGCGGATCAAGCCGGTCGATGTTGGCGGACCCGGCCATGAAACCCTGCTCCAGCATCAAGAGGCTGTAGATGGCCTCGTGCACGCCGGCGGCACCGAGCGCATGCCCGGTCAGCGATTTTGTCGAGGACAGCAGCGGCACCGCGTCGTCGAATACGGCGCGCACTGCCTCGAGTTCGGCGATGTCCCCGATCGGCGTGGCGGTCCCGTGGGTGTTGAGGTAATCAATGGGCCGGTCCAGCGTGGCCAGCGCCATGCGCATGCTGCGCACCGCACCGTCGCCGCCCGGCGCGACCATGTCGGCGCCATCCGAGGTGACGCCGTAACCGAGCAGCTCGGCGTGAATGTTCGCGCCACGCCTTTTTGCATGCTCGTACTCTTCAAGCACCAGCATGCCGCCGCCACCCGCGATCACGAAGCCGTCGCGGTCTGCGTCGTACGGCCGCGACGCCGTGGCAGGCATGTCGTTGCGGCTGGTTGAAAGCGCGCCCATCGCATCGAACTGCGCGGCCATGCCCCAGTGCACTTCCTCGCCGCCGCCCGTGAACATCACATCCTGCGTGCCGTGGCGGATCGCGTCGGCGGCGGCGCCGATGCAGTGCGCCGACGTCGCGCAGGCCGCGGAAATCGAATAGCTCAAGCCCAGGATGCCGAACGCGGTCACCAGCGCCGCCGACACCGTCGAACACATCGTGCGCGGCACCATGAACGGGCCGACCTTGCGCAAGCCCTTCCCGCGCAGCGAGTCGGCGGTCTCGATCTGCCAACGCGCCGATCCGCCGCCGGAGCCGGCGATCACCCCGGTGCGCGGGTGGCGGATATGCTCCAGCGTCAATCCGGCATCGTCGATCGCGGAGCGCATCGCCGTGCAGGCGTACGCCGCGGCATCACCCATGAAGCGTCTGAGCTTGCGGTCGATCGCCGCATCCAGGTCGATCTCCGGAGCGCCCGCGACTTGGCTGCGCAGGCCGCGCGCGGCGAATTCCGACATCGCGCGGATACCGCTCGTGCCTTCGCGCAAGGCATGCGCGACCGTTTCCGGAAGATTGCCGAGGCAGGACACGATGCCCATCCCGGTCACCACCACGCGCCGCATCTCAAAAGCCCTCGGTGGACTGGAACAGGCCCACGCGCAGCTCGCCGGCCTCGTAGATCAGGCGGTCGTCGACGAACGTCCGGCCATCGGCGATCACCATGCGCAGCTTTCCGCGCAGCACGCGCCGGATGTCGATCTCGTAACGCACGACTTTTGCACTGGGCAGCACCTGCCCGGTGAATCTCACCGCGCCGACGCCAAGTGCGCGACCGCGGCCGGGTTCGCCCAACCACGGCAGGAAGAACCCGGTGAGCTGCCACATCGCGTCGAGCCCGAGGCAGCCCGGCATCACCGGATCGCCCGCGAAATGGCAAGCGAAGAACCAGAGATCCGGGCGGATGTCGAGCTCGGCATGGATTTCGCCCTTGCCGTACACGCCACCGGCATCTGCGATGCGGGTGATGCGGTCGAACATCAGCATCGGCGGACTCGGCAGACGCGCGTTGCCCGGGCCGAACATCTCGCCGCGCGCGCAAGCGAGCAATTGCGCACGATCGAACGATTCGACGCGCGCCGGCGCGCCGCGCGCGAGGTTCGCGATGATGTGGTGTTCCTGCGGCAACACGGACGTCTGCATGGGCTTACTCGGGCGCACGGAGGCGCACATCGGTCTCAACTACGAAGGTGCTGCAGCTCTTGCGCCGTCACGCCGACGACGTCCGGCGATCGTGCAGTCGCGGATGGCCAGTGTGGCGAGACACTCCGAACTTCACTTTGACCGGGATCAAGCTGCGGGGCGCCATGTTCCGAAGTCACGCCACCACTCCACTACGACGACGCCCGACCGCAGCGCCGAGACGCCGCCAGGCGCACGGATGCCCAGCGCGTCCACGCATCACATCCCAGTGCGCTTGAGTTGATTTCAATCAAGACGTGAATTTTTTGGATACCCATCTCTGGCATCGGCTCGCAGCATTGACTATGCTGTGACCTGCAGCTGCTCGCGTCGTCCGCGCGACTCCAAGCCCGCGAATGATGTGCGCCCCGTCTCGGCAACCGGTGAGGTCGGCAGCATGGGCAAGGCATGGCGAGTGTTGGGCGTCAGTACGTTCGCGTTCGTGGTGTGCTTTGCAGTGTGGATGATGTTCGGGGTGATCGGCATCCCGATCCGCAAGGGACTGGGCCTCAACGCCACCGAGTTCGGCTTGCTCACCGCGACACCGGTCCTGAGCGGTGCCGCGCTGCGCCTTCCGCTGGGCATCTGGACCGACCGCTTCGGCGGCCGCGTGGTGATGACGACGCTGCTGTTGGCTTGCGTGATCCCGGTGTGGCTGGTCAGCTACGCGACGCAACTGTGGCAATTCCTGCTGATCGGCCTGATCCTCGGCGCAGTCGGCGCATCGTTCGCGGTGGGCACGCCCTACGTTGCACGCTTCTTCCCCGCCGCGCGCCGCGGCCTCGCGATGGGCGTGTTCGGCGCCGGCACCAGCGGTGCGGCGCTCAACCTTTTCATCGCACCGTGGCTGGTTGACCACTACGGCTGGCAGATGGTGCCGCGCGTATACGCCGTGGCGTTGCTGGCCATGGCGGTCGTGTTCCGGTTCTTGTCGGCGCCCGATCCGGGCGTCGGCGGTACGCGCAAGGCGCCGGGACTCGGTGCGCAACTGCGCGTGCTGCGCGATTCGCGTGTATGGAAATACTGCCAGTACTACTCGCTGATGTTCGGCGGCTTCACCGCGCTGACGCTGTGGATGCCGCAGTATTTCATCGGCGAATACGGCGTCGCAATCGCGGCAGCCGCGGCGCTGGCGGCGGCCTTCTCGCTGCCGGCCGGCGCACTGCGCGCGCTCGGCGGCGCGCTCTCCGACAAGTTCGGCGCGCACGCAACCACCTGGTGGGTATTGTGGGTGGCCTGGATTGCGCTGTTCCTGCTGTCTTATCCGCAGACCGAAATGATCGTGCACACGATCCGCGGCCCAGCCAGCTTCCATGTCGGCCTGAACCTGTGGATGTTCATCCCGCTGCTGTTCGTGCTCGGCGTGTCGCTGGCGTTCGGGATGGCCTCCACCTTCAAGTATCTCGGCGAGGATTTTGCAGACAACCTCGGCGTCGTCACTGGCATCGTCGGTCTGGCCGGTGGCCTGGGCGGATTCCTGCTGCCCATCATCTGGGGCGCGCTGCTGGACCTCTTGGGCATCCGCTCCAGCGCGTTCATGCTGCTGTACGGCATCGTGTGGGTGTCGCTGATCCTGATCTACTTCACCGAGGTCAAGCGCGTGGACTACCCCGGCAGCCACGACCCACACCCTTCACCGAAACTCGAAAACGCCTAGAACCGAGGAACTTGCCATGGGTCAATTCCTGGAACGCCTCCG
>DASSRT010000338.1:0-8134 GCA_035701705.1 Rhodanobacteraceae bacterium | reverse complement strand
CCCCTTCCTGCGGAAGCGGGTGTGGCGACGGGCGTTTCATCTTCCCCCTTCGCTCGCGAAGGGGGACTGAGGGGGATGGCTTCCGCGGCGCACCACGACATCCCCCCGCGCCTGCGGCGCGACCCCCTTCCTGCGGAAGCGGGTGTGGCGACGGGCGTTTCATCTTCCCCCTTCGCTCGCGAAGGGGGACTGAGGGGGATGGCTTCCGCGGCGCACCACGGCATCCCCCCGCGCCTACGGCGCGACCCCCTTCCTGCGCGGAAGGGGGTGTGGCGACGGGCGTTTCATCTTCCCCCTTCGCTCGCGAAGGGGGACTGAGGGGGATGGCTTCCGCGTTTGCCCCGGCGCTCCGAACGCGGGGGAGACGCAACGCGCCTCACGCCACGTGCAGCGAGCGCTTGCTGTCGGCTTTGCCGTGGACCACCGCGGCGCGCAGCTCTTCCGGATCGAAATCATCCACGTTGATGAATTCGGCGGTGACACGGCGCAGGCGTTCGAGTTGCGCACGCTCGGTCTCGCTGATTGCGCCCTCGCGTTCGGCTTCCGCCAGCTGTTCGAAGTAATCGTGCGACTGGATGGTGCCGGCCTTGACGGCCTTCAGGAACTTGCGTTCGACCGGCTCGGCCGCGATCACGTCCGGCAGTAGCGCGTGCATGCGC
Source organism: Rhodanobacteraceae bacterium (assembly GCA_035701705.1). Taxonomy (GTDB): domain Bacteria; phylum Pseudomonadota; class Gammaproteobacteria; order Xanthomonadales; family Rhodanobacteraceae; genus 66-474. The sequence continues at coordinate 7,475 of DASSRT010000338.1, read as the reverse complement.
CCGACCGGGTTGTTGGCGTTCGGCGTCAGGTACATGCCGCGCACCATCGCATCACGCGCTGCGTTCGGCGCCGTGATGAGGGCCGCCACGCGGCGGCCGAGGCGATCCGACGGCGGCACTTCGCGGCGCCCGAACGGAAACACCAGCGTGTGCACCACCCACGCCACCGGACGCACCGGGAAGTTGCGGATCACGCCGTCCAGCGCCATCTGGATCCGCCACATGGAATCATGGAAGGCCCACGCCAGCAGCGGGCGCTCGATTTCCGGACGGCCCTCGTCCTCGTAGCGCTTCAACATCGCCGAGCAGATGTAGAGATACGACAGCACGTCGCCGAGCCGCGCTGAAATCTTTTCCTTGAACTTCAGCTTGCCGCCCAGCACGCCCATCGCGGTGTCGGACAGCAGCGCCAGGCACGCGGAATAGCGGTTCAATTTGCGGTAGTAGCGACGGGTGTAGGCATCGCCGGGCGCCTTGCCGAACTTGGCGAAGGTGACGCCCAGCCAGAACGCACGCACCGCGTTGGAAATGCCGAAGCCGACGTGGCCGAACAGCGCTTCGTCGAGGTCGCGCACTGCCTTCTTCGGATCGACCTCGCGGGTCGCGCGCATTTCCTTCAGGATCCACGGGTGGCAGCGGATCGCGCCCTGCCCGAAGATCATCAGGCTGCGGGTCATGATGTTGGCGCCTTCCACCGTGATCGGGATCGGCGCGCCCTGCCACATGCGGCCAAGATAGTTGGATGGCCCGAGCTGGATGCCCTTGCCGCCGTGCACGTCCATCGCGTCCTTGATGACCTCGCGGCCGAGATCGGTGGTGTGGCACTTGGAAATGGCCGAGGCCACCGCCGGCTTCTCGCCGCGATCGACCGCGGCCGCCGATGCACGCGAGAGCGCGATCGTCGCGTAGGCATGGCCGCCGATCCGTGCCAGCGCCTCCTCGACACCCTCGAAGCGCGCGACGCTGAGGCCAAACTGCTTGCGGATGCGCGCGTAGGCGCCGGTCGCCGCGACCGCGAGCCGCACGAAGCCGGTGGCATTCGACGGCAGCGAAATGCCGCGCCCGACCGACAGGCATTCGACCAGCATGCGCCAACCGTGGCCGGCCATGTGCGGGCCACCGATCAGGGTGTCGATCGGCACGAACACATCCTTCCCGTGCAGCGGGCCGTTCTGGAACGGGATGTTGAGCGGAAAATGGCGGCGGCCGATGGACAGGCCCTGCGTCTCGCGCGGAATCAGCGCCAGCGTGATGCCGAGCTCTTCCTTGTCGCCCAGCAAATGCTCCGGATCGAACATCTGGAAGGCGAGGCCCACCAGCGTCGCGACCGGTGCCAGCGTGATGTAACGCTTGTCGAAGGTGAGCTTGATGCCCAACGTTTCCTTGCCATCGACGAGCTGCTTGCAGACGATGCCGTAGTCGGGAATCGAGGTGGCATCGGAACCGGCGTACGGGCCGGTCAATGCAAAGCACGGGATTTCGCGGCCATCGGCAAGCCGCGGCAGGTAGTAGTTCTTCTGCGCATCACTGCCGTAATGCAGCAGCAGTTCGGCCGGGCCCAGCGAGTTCGGCACGGCGACCAGGGACGACAGCGTCGCCGAGATGCTCGAGAGTTTCTGCAGCACCGCCGAATGCGCGAAGGCGGAAAACTCCAGCCCGCCGTAGCGCCTGGGAATGATCATCGCGAAGAAGCCCCGGCGCTTGATGAAGTCCCAGATTTCCGGCGGCAGGTCGGCCAGCTCGTGGGTGATCTGCCAGTCATCGACCATCTTGCAGAGCTCTTCGCACGGGCCATCGAGGAAGGCCTGTTCCTCGGCCGTCAGCTGCGGCTTGGGCTCGGTCAGCAGCTTTGACCACTCCGGCTTGCCGGCAAACAATTCGCCCTCGAAACCGACCGTGCCGGCATCCAGCGCGACCTGCTCGGTCTCGGAAATCTTCGGCAACACGCGCTTGAACAGTTTCAACATCGGCGCGGCGAACAACACCCGGCGCAGCGGCTTCAGGTTCAGGGGCAGCGCCACCAGCACCACGAAGATGCCCAGCATCACCCACATCGGCTGCAACGCGTGCAGGCCGAAGCCGACGGCGAGGATCGTGGCGATGCTCAGCAATGTCCACAGCCACAGGCGCGCACGAAAGAACGCGCAGGCAATGCCGATGACGGCGACGCAGATCAGGGTGATGACGATGCTCATGGCGACTGCCTCTCCGGGAAGGATTGCGCCCAACCGCCGCCGGCAGCTTCCCGCGCAAGCGGGGGCCGGGTGGCTGCAGGTGCGAGTGTACGCAGGAATGGTGCGATGGCGGCGGTGAAAGCGGCGTTGTCGTCACCCGCGAGCGTATGGCCCGCGAGTGGCACTTCGACGTGCTCGGCATGCGGCACCGCCTGCAGGAATTCGCTGACGGTGTCGGCGGACACGATGTCGCTGCGCCCGCCGGACACCAGCAACACCGGCACGTCGATTTTTCGGGCGGCTTCGAGCAACCGCTGCTGGTGGCGTTCGCCTTCGTGCGCAACGGAATCCAGCATCGCCGGATCCCAGTGCCAACGCAGGCGGCCGTCAACGCCGCGATGCAGCAATTGCGCGAGCTCGTAGCGATCCTTGCGGCGGCGCCGCTGCGGCAGGTAGGTCGCGACCTCGGCGGCAGCGTCATCGAGCGAAGCAAAACCATCGGGATGCGCGCGCATGAAGTCGAGCATGCGCTCCACGCCGGCGCTTTCCCAGCGCGGGGTGATGTCGACCAGCACCAAGGCGCGAAACGGATCGGGGCGGATCTCGCCGGCCGCGGCCATGCCGAGCAAGCCCCCCATCGAGGCGCCGACCAGCACCGGCGGCTGGCCAATCGAATGCGCGACCAGCAACAGATCCTCGATGAAGTGCTCGATCTGGTAATGGCCATCGGCCGGACGCCCGCTGTCGCCGTGCCCGCGGGCATCGAAGGTGACCGTGCGCCAGCCTTCTGCAGCCAGCACTTCCGCGCTGCGCGTCCAGGCATGCCGGCTCTGGCCGAAGCCGTGCGCGAACAGCAACGCCGGCGCATCGGCCGGGCCGCGCGCTTCCACCACCAGCGTGACACCGTCACGGGTGTCGAGCGTTCCGCGCTGGCTGGTGTTGCGATTGATCGGGTTCTCTTCCATACGCTGAAGTATGGATTTGTGCGCGGGCCGTGTCAATACGCTAAAGTATGGATGTGTCGTCCGACCCCGCCACCGCACCCAGCCTGATCCCGCACCGGGCACAACCCCACGCGCGGCTTACTGCTGCGGATTGGGAACGCGGCGCGCTGGAGATGGTGGCCGAGGAAGGCATCGCCGCCCTGGCCGTGGAGGCGCTGGCGCGCCGTCTCGGCGTCACCAAGGGCAGCTTCTACTGGCACTTCAAGAACCGCGAGGCCCTGCTGCAGGCATCCCTGGCGCGCTGGGAAGCCGAGGACGAACGCGAGTTGCAGAACCACCTCGGCGCCATCCACGACGATCCGCGCCAACGCCTCGGCGCCTTGTTCCGCTGGGTTTCCGGCGAGATCCAGCCCCACCGCGTCTACGCAGCCCTGCTGCAGGCGCTGGACCACCCGCTGGTCAAGCCGGTGATGACCCGTGTATCGCAGCGCCGCATGGATCTGCTCGGCCTTGCGTTCAGACAGGCCGGCCTGCGCCACGATGTGGCCCAGCACCGCGCCCGCCTGACCTATGCGGCCTACGTGGGCTTCCTGCAGTTGAACCTCACGCTGGAAGTGCCGCATCTCTCGCACGAGCAGTACGAGGCCTACGTCGAGCACCTGATCGCGACGCTGGTGCCCGGAGACGGCGGGAAATAGCGGCCGCGATCCACGGTTTGCCCCCCGCTCCCATGCTGCGGGTGCACAATATCCAGCCCCTTATTGCCTTGCAAAGCCCGCGGGGCGGGACTACCGTCACCCATCCGCATTCCCGACGGCGCGTTTCCGCGAGATTGCCGAATACACCCCGGCCCATTTGGGTCGACGGGCAGAACAGGCCGCCAGAGCCCGTCACCCGCCGCCTGGGCCAAGCTTTCCGTTGCACACATAACCAGAAATCCCAGCTGGAGTACTTGTTGATGCCAAGCAAACTTGATGCACTGAACCGATGGGTCGACGACGTTGCCAAACGAACCCGCCCCGACCACGTCCACTGGTGTGACGGCTCGCAAGCCGAATACGACCAACTGGTCTCCGGGATGCTCGAAAGCGGTGACCTCATTGAACTGAACCAGCAAACCCACCCGCGCTGCTACCTGCACCGCTCGGATCCGAAAGACGTCGCGCGGGTCGAAAAGCTCACCGTCATCTGCACGAAGACGAAGGACGAGGCCGGCCCCAACAACAACTGGATGGACCCGACCGAAGCGCACGCCAAGATCGACGCGCTGTTCGAGGGCTGCATGCAAGGGCGCACGATGTACGTGATCCCCTATTGCATGGGCCCGATCGGATCGCCGCTGTCGCGCTGCGGCGTCGAGATCACCGATTCGCCCTACGTCGTCGCCAACATGCGCATCATGACCCGCATGGGCACCGCGGCGCTCGAACGCATCGAGCGCGAAGGCACCTTCATCAAGGCCCAGCATTCGGTCGGCGAACTCGACCCCGAGCGGCGCTGGATCATGCACTTCCCGGAAGAACTCACCATCAAGTCCTACGGCTCGGGCTACGGCGGCAACGCCCTGCTCGGCAAGAAGTGCCACGCGCTGCGCATCGGCTCGTACCAGGCCCGCACCGAAGGCTGGCTGGCCGAACACATGCTGATCGTCGGCATCGAGAATCCAAAGCATGAAATCCGCTATGTCGCGGCGGCGTTCCCCTCCGCCTGCGGCAAGACCAACCTGTCGATGCTGATCCCGCCCGAGGGCTACCAGCGCGACGGCTGGAAAGTCTGGACGGTCGGCGACGACATCTGCTGGATGCGGCCCGGCAAGGACGGCCGCCTGTACGCGATCAATCCCGAGGCCGGCTACTTCGGCGTCGCGCCCGGCACCTCGAAGAAGACCAATCCCAACGCGCTGGCGATGTTGCAGCACGACACCATCTTCACCAACGTCGCGGTGACCGCCGACAACCAGCCGTGGTGGGAAGGCCTGGACGACCGCGTGCCGGCGAAAGACTGGCAGGGCCGCGACTATGACCCAGCGAACGGGCCCGCCGCGCATCCGAACTCGCGCTTCACCGTGCGCGCCAACCAATGCCCGAGCTGGTCGCCGGAAGCCGAGAGCGACGCGGGCGTGCCGATCGACGCGATCGTGTTCGGCGGCCGCCGCGGTTCGGTGGTGCCCCTGGTATTCGAGGCCCGCGACTGGGCCCACGGCGTGCTGGTCGGCGCTTCGATGGCCTCGGAAGCCACCGCTGCCGCGCAAGACGTCGGCGCCAACATCCGCCGCGACCCGATGGCGATGAAGCCGTTCTGCGGCTACAACTACGGCGACTACTTCGCGCACTGGCTGTCGTTCGACCAGCCCGGCGCCCAGTTGCCGAAGGTGTACCACGTCAACTGGTTCCGCAAGGGCAAGGACGGCAAGTTCCTGTGGCCGGGCTTCGGCGACAACATGCGCGTGCTCGAATGGATGTTGAAGCGCGTCGCCGGCGAAGCCGGCGCCGCCGAAACCCCGATCGGCAACCTGCCGCGCGCCGAAGACCTCAACCTCGACGGCTTGCACATCGCCGACGGCGCGATGGACGAGTTGCTGCGCGTCGACGACGCCGAATGGCGCGCCGAGGAAGCCGCGATCGGCGAATATCTCGCGGGCTACGGCACGCACCTGCCGGCGAAGCTCCACGCCGAGCAGCAGCGCGTGGCGGATGCGCTGGATGCCGCTGGCGCGTCAGCCGCTCCTGAACGCATGGCTGCTGCATCCTGACCTGTGGCTGCCTTCCCCCGCTTGCGGGGGAAGGTCAATTCCACACGGGATGTTGATATCTGATCGGACGTTTCCTTCCCCCGCAAGCGGGGGAAGGTGGCCGCAGGCCAGATGGGGCTGCGCGTATCCGCCCGGTCAGACAGTCGTCATCCCGGCGCAAGCCGGGACCACCGCGTCGCTCAGGCCAGTGCCTGCAGCGCCGCCGCGTAGTTCGGTTCGTGCGTGATGTCGTCGACCATCTCGGTGTACACCACCTTGTCTTGTGCATCCAGCACCACCACCGCGCGCGCGGCCAGGCCCGCCAGCGGGCCCGAGGTCATGTCGACGCCGTAGTCCTTCAAGAACTCGCGGCCGCGCATCATCGACAACATGGTGACGTTGGCGATGCCCTCGGCGCCGCAGAAGCGGCCCTGCGCGAACGGCAGGTCGGCCGAGATGCACAGCACCACGGCGTTGTCGAGGCCCGCCGCATCCTGATTGAAATGACGCACGGAGGCCGCGCACACGCCGGTATCGACGCTCGGGAAGATGTTCAGCACCTTGCGCTTGCCGGTGAAATCCGCGAGCGACTTCTCCGACAGGTCGCCTGCGATCAGCTTGAACGCCGGCGCTTGTTCGCCGACCTGCGGAAAGTGGCCGTCGACGGTGACGGGATTGCCCTTGAACTTGGTACCGGACATGGAATGACTCCTTCGTTTCGTGTTGCAAGGTCGCGACGCAACGAAGCGCCACGGTGGTCGGATCAGTCTAGCCGACGACGATGAAGCCGGCGTCTACGCGGCATTCGGCGCCGCGCTGCCGGCGCCGTCCCAGGTGCTGCCATCACCGCGGTCGAGCAAGGGCAGCTTGTTGGGGACGCCGTCCCAAAGGTCGGCGCCCTCCATTTCCGGAATCTTGGTCGCGATCACCGGCCAGTTCTTCGCCAGCTCGGCGTTGACCGCCAGGAAGTGTTCCTGCCCGGCCGGCACGTCGAGTTCGGCGAAGATTGCATTGACCGGGCACTCGGCCACGCACAGGGTGCAGTCGATGCATTCGATCGGGTCGATCGCGAGGAAGTTCGGGCCTTCGTGGAAACAGTCGACCGGGCACACCTCGACGCAATCGGTGTACTTGCAGTTGATGCAGTTGTCGGTGACGACGTGGGTCATGGCTGCGTGCTGTGGCTGGGCGACCGCTGCAGATTGCGCCCGCACGGTTCGCATTGCATTGATGCGGGTCATTGATGCAGGTCATGGCCCGCGTGCGCACGCCAGCCACGCGCCGACGACGACGCGGCAAGCCTGCCCTGATCGCCCGCGACGGGCGAAAGCGCATGCAATTCGCTAGGATGGCGGGGCCGCGCACCCGCGGCTTGCCCGGAACACGTTGATGTCAGAACCCGCACCATTTCGCTACGTCACGGATTGGCAAAACCTTGCCGAAGAAGACGCGCAAGCCATCCGCGAGTTCTGGCTGCGCGAACACGCCAACGTGGCCGGCGCGGAAGCGGAACGGCGCGTGCAGCAGACCATCGCGCGCGTGCTCGACGCCGAGGGCGAACTGGTCGCCGTCAGCACCGCCACGCCCAAGGTCATCCCGCGTCTGTTGCAGCCCATGTACTACTAC
>DASSRT010000337.1:0-3771 GCA_035701705.1 Rhodanobacteraceae bacterium | reverse complement strand
GGTGACCCCGATGGCGCCCGCCGACATCATCGCCTATGCCGAACAGATGGGCTGGATCCATCGCGTCGCGCATCCGCTGGGCGACGTGCTGGCGGTCGAGGGCGAGAAGGCGGTGCTGCTGTCCTACTTCCGCAACAACGTCTTGCACTTGTTCGCCGCGGGCGCGTGGGTGGCGTGCTGCTTCATCAAGAACCGCCGCATCGCGCGCGACGTGGTCAAGCGCCTCGGCCGCGCGGTGTATCCCTTCATCCAGTCCGAATTGTTCCTGCCCTGGGATTCGGACGGCTTTGCGGTGCGCATCGACGCCTTGATCGACGCGCTGGTTGCACGCGGCCTGCTGGCCACCGGCGGCGACGGCACGGTGGTGCATCTCGCGGCCGGCCACGAGGACGATGCCTACCAACTGCGGTTGCTGGCGCAATGCCTGATGCAGGCCTTCGAGCGCTACTACATCGCGATCGCGGCGCTGGTGAAGAACGGTCCGCACACACTAAGCGCGGGCCAGCTGGAAAACGTCTGCCAGCTCGCGGCCCAGCGCCTCTCGCTGCTGTACCAGCAAAGTGCGCCGGAATTTTTCGACAAGAGCCTGTTCCGCGGCTTCATCCAGAAATTGCGCGAACGCCGCGTGGTCTGGGCCGATGCCGACGGCAAGCTCGAATTCGACGCGGTGCTCGACGACGTCGCGCGCGATGCGCGTTTGATCCTCGCCCGCGAAGTGCGCCAGTCGATCATGAAGATCACGCCGGATGTCGCCGGTGAAGACGTCACCGCGGGCGCGCTGCGCTCGGGCTGACGCGCGGCGGCGAAATGTCTGATCCACCCTCTCACTCGTCATCCCGGCGAAAGCCGGGACCCAGCGACTTTGCTTTTGAACACGTTACGTGAACGTCACGGGGTCCCGGCTTTCGCCGGGATGACGGCCAAAATCAGGGCTTCCCAAGTGCTTGATCCAGCAACTTGTTGATGCGCTCAGGACGCCGGCGGCGTCGGCCCGTCGAACTTCACCGCGGTGGCGCCGGTGATCGGGCCGGAGACGTGCGCCGCGTTGCTGATGTAAAGCTGCACCGGGCGTTCGAAGGTCAACGGACCATTCACCGTGGCGCCGGGGCCGATGGTGATGCGCGGCACGTTGTTGTTGTCGATGTGGATGCCGAGCAGGCCATGGTCGTTCGGCTTGGTGACCTTGATGCCGCCGTCCACCACCGACTTGCCGGTGATGTCGATGTCGCCGTTGACGGTGGTGATGCCCTGGCCGACGTGCGCGCCGTCGATTGTGATGTGGCTGTTGACGTTGGTCAGCGAACCGTTGACGGCCGAGCCCGCAGCGAGGCTGAGCGCGCCGTTCACCGCGGTGACATCGCCACTGACGGCAGCGCCGCCGTCGAGCGTGACGCCGCCGTTGACGGTGGTGATCTTGCCGGCGGTGGCGTTGGCGGCCAGCGTGACGTGGCCATTCACGGTGGTGGCTTCGCCGGCGTGCGCGCCTTCGGCGAGGTTGACCGAACCGTTGACCGTGGTCGCGCTGTCGACCTTGGCCTTGGCGCCGAGGTTCACCGCACCGTTCACGGTGCTGGCATCGGCCTTGCTGGTGCCGGCCGGCACATCGACCGAACCGTTCACGCCGCTGACGCAGGCGCCGAGCGCAAGCGGCAGGGCGACGAGCGCGAATATCCAGCTGCAAAAACGTTTGGATTGCATGGGACCCTCCTGCGCGCAATGCGCTGTTCGGCATTGATCGTGCCCGACTATTGTGGTGTTGCCAATAGGCCCAAGGTCACCGTTACTTTTGGCCCGTCGTTACAATGACGGGCTTTCGCGCACCGGACCGACGCCATGCATACCCTCGTGATGATCCGCCACGGCCAGTCACTGTGGAACAAGGAAAACCGCTTCACCGGCTGGGCCGATATCGACCTCACCGAACAGGGCCGCGACGAGGCTCGCGAGGCGGGCGAGTTGCTGAAGCGCGAGGGTTACGCGTTCGACGCCGCGCACACCTCGGTGCTGACGCGCGCCGTGCACACCTTGTGGGGCGTGCAGGATGCGATGGATCTTGCATGGCTGCCGGTGCTGACCGACTGGCGCTTGAACGAACGCCACTACGGCGCGCTCACCGGCCTCAACAAGGCCGAGATCGCCACCCGCCACGGCGACGAGCAGGTGCACATCTGGCGGCGCAGCTACGACGTGCCGCCGCCGCCGCTCGATCCCGAGCACAATACCTACGCGTCCGATCCGCGCTACGCCAAACTCGATCCCGCGCAAATTCCGTTGACCGAATGCCTGAAGGACACCGTGGCGCGGGTGCTGCCGTATTGGCACGGAACGCTGGCGCCGGCGCTGCGCTCCGGCCAGCGCGTGCTGGTGGTGGCGCATGGCAACTCGATGCGCGCGCTGGTGAAGTACCTCGACGGCATTTCCGATGCAGAAATCACCGGCCTCAACATTCCGAACGGCGTGCCGCTGGTGTACCGCTTCGACGAAGCGTTGCAGCCGGTCGAACATTTCTATCTCGGCGACGCCGACGCGATCGCGGCGAAGGCCGCGGCGGTGGCCGCGCAGGGGCGCGCGAAGTAGGCAGCCTGAAGCCCGCGTGCAGGGGCTGGTGACCATGGTGGTGTGTCTTCGCGACGCCGCGCGATGCCGAAGGTAATCCGTGGTCCGCACCTGAAAACGCCAGCCTGATTCCGACATCGGTTGCGTTGCGGTCACGACGCACGCCAAACGCGACATCCGTCAGCGTTGCTGCACGACGCTGCGCCGAACCTTGCAGATGGATGGCAAGGGCTGCAGGAGCAGCTACAGCCAGCGGATCAAGCATCGACAGCGCGATTGGCGACACGCGGACCGGCGGCGATTGCCTTGGAGCGGTGGGCCCCAATCGACCCGATGCAACCGGTGACGACCGTCTGCCTCAAGGAAGGCTGGTAGCGGTTGGATCAGCCGCCCACCGAGCGCCAGCGATTAGACGGTCGCGTGACGTGTCTACCAGAGCCGAGGCAGAGCTCAACTGGAAGTGACCGCGCTATCGGGGTAGAACCCTTACAGTGCGCTACTACGCTATGGAAAACGTGGGGATACCTCAAGGGTAGAAGCTAGGTCACGTCTTTGGAATGAAGGTAGGCAAAGATAGTCTCCCGCCAGGGTTGTGGCCAAACTGATCGCCATGCCCAAGGCAGAAATCTACTGCTATCTCCCCGTGACTCTGTCGCTTCCAAACATGCACGCCGTCTTCGCGGATCTTTAGGGCTGCATATACATTTTGAAGCTCTTCTCCGGTGATGTTGAAAACCTTCGCCCCAGAGTTTTCATCTACACCGCCTAGTAACTTGCCTGCTGCCTTAGGGGTCCTGTAATGGAGGAAAGTCACGCATCGAATATATGTCGAATCTTGGGCATCGAAAGCCCACTCTCCAAACGATGCGCAGACATGACTATATGTCGATCGTCCGCGATGTACTAATGCCTTGCCCTCGCCTATGCAAAACTGCATTAAAAGACTGTCGTCCAGAAGCGTCCAGCCATCGTCAGGCCCCAAAATTTTGTTGCTAATTAACTTCTCGACAGGAGGATTGAGCTCAGTGCATCTAGATAGTCCTGAAATTCTCATCTTTTGATCTCCGTCAGGAAGATATGGTCGCACCTACTGCTGGGGGTGCTATGTACGGCGTCAGCAGATCAAATGTACGCCGTCGCCTCTAAAGGCGCCATTTCGTGATCTCAACGCAAAGATGCGATACACGCCGCCTAACGCCTGAATTAAGCCGCGCC
>DASSRT010000336.1:0-3060 GCA_035701705.1 Rhodanobacteraceae bacterium | reverse complement strand
GTCGAGGTCGACGCTCCGTATCTCGCCGAAATGGTGCGCCAGCAGGCGTTGCAGAAACTCGGCAATCAGGCGATGACCGATGGCTACGTGATCCGCACCACCATCGACAGCCACATGCAGGCACTGGCCAACCATGCCTTGCGCAGCCGCCTGGAGGAATACGACCACCGCCACGGCTATCGCGGCCCGGAAGCGCACGTTGCGCTGCCGCCGTCCGCGACGCCCGCGGCGCTGGAGCAGGCGCTGTCGGACTACAACGATGTGAGCGGCCTGCTGCCCGCGATCGTCACCGGCGTCGATGCCGATGCCGCGCGCGTCTACGTACAGGGCGGCAAGGCGATCACCTTGCCGGCCGCGGACATGAAGTGGGCGATGGGTTTCGCGCGCAAGGCCAGGACCGGTGGCAAGGGCGTGGCTTCCATCCTGAAACCCGGCGACATCATCCGCGTGCGCGAAGTTGCCGACGCCGAAAACAAGCCGGCGACAACCGACAAGGCCGGCACGCCTGCCGTCGCTGCGCATCATTGGGAACTGCAACAGATTCCCGCGGCGCAATCGGCGATGGTGGTGCTGTCGCCCGATGACGGCGCGGTCAAGGTGCTGGTCGGCGGCTTCAATTTCCGGTTGAGCAAGTTCAACCGCGCGGTGCAGACCCAGCGCCAGCCCGGCTCCAGCTTCAAGCCCTTCATCTACTCGGCGGCCTTCAGCCGTGGCTACACCCCGGCCTCGATCATCAACGATGCACCGATCGCCCTGCCCGATCCTTCCAAACCCGGTGGCCTGTGGACGCCGTCCAACGACGACGGCAAGTTCCGCGGGCCGATGCGCCTGCGCGAAGCGCTGGCGCAATCGGTGAACCTGGTGGCAATCCGCCTGCTGGACGCAGTCGGCGTGCGCTACGTGCGCGAGTACGCGACCCGCTTCGGCTTTCCGCTGGACGCGATTCCGCCCAACCTGTCGATGGCGCTGGGCACCGCATCGGTGTCGCCGATGGCAATGGCGCGCGCCTACGCGGTATTCGCCAACGGCGGCTTCCTGATCAACCCGTACTACATCGCCGAGATCGACGACCGCGACGGCAAGGCCGTCTACAAGGCCGATCCGTTGCTGGCTTGCCGCACCTGCGAGGCGCGCCTGCTGGACGAGGGCAAGACCACCGCGGCGCCCGCGCAATCGAGTGCCGCCGCGGGCGATCCCGGCACGCTTGCCGACACCGCCAATGCCATCGACGCGAAAACACAAGGTCCGCTGCTGGCGCCGCGCGTGCTCGATCCGCGCAACGACTACCTGACCGTATCGTTGATGCACAGCGTGATCGACCACGGCACTGGTGCCGCCGTGAAATCACTGGGCCGCAGCGATCTCGCCGGCAAGACCGGTTCCACCAACGACCACCACGACGGCTGGTTTTGCGGCTTCAATGGCGACCTCGTGGCCACGGTGTGGGTCGGCTTCGACGATTACCGCTCGCTCGGCCGCGGCGAATTCGGCGCCAAAACCGCATTGCCGATCTGGATGGCCTTCATGGGGCCCGCGCTTGCGGGCAAGCCCGAGGCCAGGCTGCCGAAGCCGCCCGGCATCGTCACCGCGACCATCGACGCCACCACCGGCCTGCCGGCACTGCCCGGCGACACCAACGTCATGAGCGAAATGTTCAAGATCGAGGATCTCGACCGGCTGCGCGCGGAAGCAAAGGAACAGCAGAATCAGGCCAAGTCGTACGACATTTTTTAGCGATCGTCCGTGATCGCGGCCCCTCCTGGCCTTGCGACACATACAGCATGCGGCAATCTGACATTCCAGAACGGCCATCCACGGCCTGACTCTCCACAAAAGCTGCTTCGAATGCAGAATCGAAGCAACAGGCCTTTGCTTTTTGTACGCGTTTCTTGCGACACTCAGCCCAACGCGGCTACGGGGTGTCTGCCATGCACAAGACCGCCGGGTTCCATCGTATCCACGCCGAGGGTCGCAGCCACCAGTTGCGCCGTCGCGTTGCACTTGAAGCCGCGCGCCTGATCAGCGAACACGGCATGCGCGACTACCAGATGGCCAAACGCAAGGCCGCACAGCACGTCGGCGTCAGCGACGAGGGCTACCTGCCACGCAACCGCGAAATCGAGGATGCCCTGCGCGAACACCAGCGATTGTTTCGCGCCGACGAACAACCGCGCGCCCTGCGGGTCCGCCGCGAAGCCGCCCGCGATGCGATGCGTTTCCTCGAACGTTTCGAGCCGCGCCTGGTCGGCACGGTGCTGGATGGCACCGCCGACAGCCACTCGCCGGTCAGCCTGCACGTTTTCGACGATTCGCCGGAAGCGGTGGCACGCTTTCTCGACGACCACGGCATCGCGTTCGAAACGCGCGCCCGCACGCTGAGGCTCGATCGCGAACGCAGCGCCGAATTCCCCGTGCTGCGCTTCGAAGCCGATGGCGTTGCGATGGAGGCGACGGTGTTTCCTCGCGACGCGCTCAGACAGGCACCGCTCGATCGCATCGCGGAACGCCCGCAACAGCGGGCGTCGCTGGCGCAAGTGGAAACCTTGCTGATGGAGCCCGGTGGTGTAGGGCGGGAGCAGCCGCGCAGCGGCGTATCCCGCCGGGATTGAAACATGCGAAGGCGGGATGCCCCCGGATCAAGTCCGGGTCGTCCCGCCCTACGCACTGCCAACCCTGCGATCGCAGGTTCCGGCGAATCGCTGTGCCGATTCACCATTCCCGACTCCCGATTTACGTCTGTCAGCGCTTGTCGATCGCCTTGTAATCCCGCGGCGTGGCGCCGACGTAAACCTGGCGCGGGCGATAGATGCGGCCGCCGGGCATCTCGTGCTGTTCGATCCAGTGCGCGATCCAGCCGGCGGTGCGCGCGATCGCGAACATCACGGTGAACATCTCGGTCGGGATCTTCAGCGCCTTGTAGATGATGCCCGAGTAGAAATCCACGTTTGGGTACAGCTTGCGCTCCTTGAAGTAATCGTCGGACAGCGCGATCTCCTCGAGCTTCAGCGCCAGCTCGAGCTGCGGGTCGTTGTCCTTGCCCAGGTGCTTGAGCACCTTGTG
>DASSRT010000335.1:0-2062 GCA_035701705.1 Rhodanobacteraceae bacterium | reverse complement strand
GACTACATCACCGGCAAGGTGCGCCACCCGAAGGAAGGCGAGCGCTACTTCGCGTTGCTGAAGGTCGACGACATCAACGGCGATCCGCCGGAGACGACCAAGAACAAGTTGCTGTTCGAAAACCTGACGCCGTTGTTCCCGCGCAAGGCGTTCCATCTCGAACGCGGCAACGGCTCCAGTGAAGACATCACTGGCCGCATCCTCGACCTGATCGCACCGGTCGGCAAGGGCCAGCGCGGCCTCATCGTCAGCCAGCCCAAGGCCGGCAAGACCATGATGCTGCAGAACGTCGCGCAGGCGATCGTGCACAACCACCCGGACGTGCACCTCATCATCCTCCTGATCGACGAGCGCCCGGAAGAAGTCACCGAGATGCAGCGCAGCGTCAAGGCGGAAGTGGTGTCGTCCACCTTCGACGAACCCGCCGTGCGCCACGTGCAAGTCGCCGAAATGGTGATCGAGCGCGCCAAGCGCCTGGTGGAACACAAGAAGGATGTCGTCATCCTGCTCGATTCGATCACCCGCCTCGCGCGCGCTTACAACACCGTGGTGCCATCAAGCGGCAAGGTGCTGACCGGCGGCGTCGACGCCAACGCGCTGCAGCGCCCGAAGCGTTTCTTCGGCGCCGCGCGCAACGTCGAGGAAGGTGGCTCGCTGACCATCCTCGCCACCGCGCTGATCGACACCGGCTCGAAGATGGACGAAGTGATCTACGAGGAATTCAAGGGCACCGGCAACATGGAAGTGCACCTCGACCGGCGCATCTCCGAGAAGCGCGTGTATCCGTCCATCAACATCAACCGCTCCGGCACCCGCCGCGAAGAGCTGCTGATTCCGCCGGACATGCTGCAGAAGATCTGGATCCTGCGCAAACTCCTGCACCCGATGGATGAACTCGCCGCGATGGAGTTCATGCTCGACAAGATGAAGAACACCAAGACCAACGACGAGTTCTTCAATTCGATGAAGCGGTGACGGGACCCGGGACTCGGGAAGAGCATGAATGCGGTCACCCCCTTCCGCAGGAAGGGGGTCGCGCCGCAGGCGCGGGGGGATGTGCCGGAGAGCAAAAGCCATCCCCCTCAATCCCCCTTCGCAAGCGAAGGGGGAAGACAAGCCACCCCCCTTCGCAGGAAGGGAGTCGCGCCGCAGACGCGGGGGGATGAAGCAGACATGAGCGCCATCAATCTACGCAATGTCGCCGGCGCGCTCCCCGAAACCTGGCACTCCAGAATCATCGGCCACGCCGCTGGCGCCAACATCAAGGTGCTGCGCATGGACGAAATCGCTTCCGGCGAAGAGCCGCACGCCTACGACGAAGGCCTGCTGGTGCTCGACGGCGAATTGAAACTCGCGATCGGCGGCGAAACCGTCACGGTATCCGCCGGCGAAATCTACATCGTGCCCGCGCTCACGCCACACGCGGTCGCCGCGGGCAGCCACGGCACCCTGGTCATCATCGATCAGGACGAATGACGCACGCGCATCTGAATCTACTGCGCCTCATGCAACGAAGCCGATCCGCGCTACCGCAAGGCGGGTTCAAGTTCGTCGATCGGAAGTCGGAATTCACGACCGGAGTTTCGCGTTCCGGCATCCGCCGGGATGATGTCGGACGTTGGCTATACTCCAAGCCACCGACGTCCAGGCGTCTTCGAACGGAATCCGTGCCGGCATGAATGCGAGCGAACCCACCGATGCCACCGCCGCCACTCCGCCTCAGGCCGGAGCAGACGCCACACCGGATGGCATCCATCGGGTGGAGATCAACGACTTGCTGGTGACGGAAAACGGCCAGCCACAGTTGACCCGGCATTACCTCGTCGACGGCAAGCCCGCGGACAACCTCGATGCGCTGCCACCCGCCATGCAGGCCGAGGTGAAGCGGATGCTGGCGGCGGACGCCAAAACCGGGGGCACCGAATCCGCGTCACCGAGCGTTTCGGTCCGCTACATCGAACCGGACAGGCCGCAGGGACTTTCCATGAAGTCCGTGGTTATCGGCATCGCCGTGCTGTTGGCGCTGGCTTTCGCGCTGGGCAAGCTGCTGCATTGATCCATT
>DASSRT010000334.1:0-7622 GCA_035701705.1 Rhodanobacteraceae bacterium | reverse complement strand
CGCTGGCCGTGGATCGTCGGCGCGATCGTCGTCATCGTCATTGGCGTGGCCATCGCGATGTTCGCGCTGCGCTCCAAGGCGGTACCGGTGCAAACGGTGACGGCCGTGGCCCTCGCCTCGGCGGGCAACGATGCCGCGGTGTTGCAGGCGACCGGCTATGTGGTCGCCCGGCGCAAGGCCACGGTGGCTGCGCAGATCATCGGCACCTTGACCCAGGTGCTGGTCGAGGAAGGGGAGCACGTCAAGCAGGGCCAGGTGCTGGCGCGGATTGATGACACCCAGTACGTGGCCCAGTTGAACGCGGCCGAGGCGCAATACGCTGCCGCGCAGGCTCAGATCGTGCAGGCACGCGCCACGGTGAAGCAGGACCGGGCGGATGCGGCGCGGCTGGATGCCATGGTCGGCAAAGGCTACGTTTCCAAGCAATCCGCGCAGCAGGCCAACACCCAGGTGGTGACCGCTCGCGCGCTCGTGGATGTGGCGGCCAGACAGGCCGAGGCCGCGGCCGCCAATGTGAAGCTGGCGAAGGTCAACGTCGGCTACACGATCATCCACGCGCCGTTTACGGGCGTCGTCACGGTCAAGGATGCCGAGGTCGGCCAGATCGTTTCGCCGTACACGCTCGGCGGCGGCGGTATTGCGACCATCGTGGACATGAATTCGCTGGAAGTCGACGTCGACGTCAACGAAACCTACATCAGTCGCGTCAAATCGGACATGCCGGTGACGGCGGTGCTGGATGCCTATCCCGACTGGAAGATTCCCGCGCACGTGATCGCGATCATCCCGAGTGCCGACAAGAGCAAGGCGACGGTGAAGGTGCGCATCGCGCTGGATACGAAGGACGCGCGCATCATTCCGCAGATGGGCGTGCGGGTGTCGTTCCTGGAAAAGGCCGCGCATGACGCCAAGCCGCTGCCGGGCGTGCTGGTGCCGAAGTCGGCGGTGGTGCAACGCGCTGGCAAGTCCGTGGTGTTCGTGGTGGCCAATGGCCGTGCGCAACAGGTGGCCGTGACGACCGGCGGCGAGTTTTCCGACATGCAGCAGATCTTGAGCGGCGTGGCCGCCGGCGCGGAAGTGGTGAAGGTACCGCCGGATGGTTTGCATGATGGCGAGCAGGTAAAGGTGGACACGGCTGGCGATTGACGCTGGATGTCGTCATTCCCGCGCAGGTGGGACTGCGAAGGCAGGATGCCGAAGCGAAGATCGGCGAGATGATTACCCGGATGGCGAGCCGCTGATGGGGCGAGTCTTCCAGCGACTTGAATCGAAAGGCACTGGGTTCCGGCTTTCGCCGGAATGACGAGAACAGGAGACGACGATGAACGCAGCAGTCGAAGATGTGCATGACGCGGGCGCGAATGCGGGCAGCAACGGCCCCTTGGTGCAGATCCGTGGTTTGAGCAAGACCTACACCCGTGGCAAGCAGAAGCTCGAGGTCCTGCACCACATCGATCTCGACATCGCGCGTGGTGATTTCTTCGCGTTGATGGGGCCGTCCGGGTCCGGCAAGACCACGCTGCTGAACCTGATCGGCGGCCTTGATTCGCCGACCGAAGGCAGCCTCACGGTGGGTGGCAAGCGCATCGACAAGATGGGCGAGGGCCAGCTCGCGCGCTGGCGGGCGTCGAACGTCGGCTTCGTGTTCCAGTTCTACAACCTGATGCCGGGACTGAGCGCGCAGAAGAATGTCGAGTTGCCGTTGCTGCTGACGAAACTGTCGGGCGCCAAGCGCAGGCAGAACGCGGCGATTGCGCTGCAGCTGGTCGGGCTGTCGGATCGGGCGTCGCACAAGCCTTCCGAACTGTCCGGCGGCCAGCAGCAACGCGTCGCGATTGCGCGGGCGATCGTGTCCGACCCGTCCTTGCTGGTTTGCGACGAGCCGACCGGCGACCTCGACCGCCAATCGGCCGAGGACGTGCTGGGCCTGCTGCAGCGGCTCAACCGCGAACACGGCAAGACCATCGTGATGGTCACGCATGATCCCAAGGCCGCCGAGTACGCCAGCCACACCTTGCATCTGGACAAGGGCACGCTGGTGGAGCACGACGCGGGTGCGGCGTGAAATTGAACCCCTCTCCCGTCGGGAGAGGGGCAGGGGTGAGGGTCCGGTTTCTGCTCGGCGTTACGCGGATGCCGAACCCTCATCCGGCCCTTCGGGCCACCTTCTCCCGGTGGGAGAAGGGAACAGCGATGGAGTCGTGAGGACACGCACATGAAATATTTCCATCTGATCTGGTCCGCGCTGATGCGGCGCAAGACCCGGACGCTGTTCACGATGTTCTCGGTGCTGGCGGCATTCCTGCTGTTCGGGATGCTCGACTCGGTGCGCACTTCATTCGCCGACGCCGGGCACAGCGTCAGCGGCGCGCACCAGTTGATCACGATGTCCAAGCTGGGGCTGGGCAACCAGTTGCCTCTCAGCCTGCAGTCGCGCATGGAGGCGGTGCCCGGGCTGGACGCGGTTGCCCGCGTCAGCTGGTTCGGCGGCATCTATCAGGACCCGAAGAATTTCTTTCCCAACGAGGCGGTCAGCGCGAATTACTTCTCGGTCCAGGACGCGGTGGTGTTGCCGCCGGATCAGTTGAAGGCATTCCAGACCACCCGCGATGGTGCGGTGGTGGGCGCGACGCTGGCCAAACGCTTCGGTTGGAAGATCGGCCAGCAGATTCCGCTGGAGGCCACGATCTGGCCGAAGAAGGATGGCAGCAACACCTGGACGTTCAAGCTGGTCGGCATCTTCCATGCGCGGGATGCCAGCGAGAAGGGCATCGAAGGCGTGATGTTCTTTCGCTGGAAATACTTCGACGAGGCTCGCCAGTTCGCACAGGGCAGCGTCGGCTGGTACCAGACCCGGGTCGCGAATCCGGACCACGCCGGCAAGGTCGCCGCCGCGATCGACGCGATTTCCGCCAACTCCGACCATGAGACCAAGACCGTCACCGCCAACGCCTTCACCGCGTCCTTCATCAGCCAGCTGGCGAACATCGGTCTGATCGTCAGCGCGATCATGGCGGCGGTGTTCTTCACCTTGATCCTGCTGACGGGCAACACCATGGCGCAGGCAGTGCGCGAGCGCATCCCGGAGCTCGCGGTCTTGAAGACGATCGGCTTTTCCAATCGCAGCGTGTTGCTGCTGGTGCTGGCCGAAGCGGTGCTGCTGGTGGTGATCGGAGGCGTCGTCGGCATGTTGATTGCCGCCGGGGTCGTGGGTGGTCTCAAGGCTGCGCTCGGTTCGGCTCTGCCGATGGCGAACGTGGGTGGCTCGATCTGGGCCGAGGCGTTGGTCTTGATGATCTTGATCGGCCTCGTGGTGGGCGTGTTGCCGGCATTGCGTGGCATGCGCCTGAAGATTGTCGATGCATTGGCGGGTCGCTAAGCCCCTGCACGAGCTGCTGTGCTCGCCGGCTTGCGCGCCGGCGGTGCCCGGGATGCTCATGTACTGATATGTACACTCCGCTTCCTGCGCTCCGGCGTCACGCAATCCGTCTTCGCTCGCGACGCTTGTGCAGGGGCTTACAAGGAAACAAGCCATGAACAAATTCCTGCTTGGTTTGCTGCTGGTGGCGATCCTGGTCGTGGGCCTGGTGATCTGGTCCTTGCTGCCTTGGTGGGGCGCGGTGATCGCCGCGGCAGTGCTGGCGCTGTGGTTGGCGTTGACGGCGGCCGGGCGGCGCACGCTCAGCGTCACCGGCATCGGCCTCGCCACCTTGCGCTCGCGCTGGGGTGCCTCGTCGGTCATCGTGATCGGCATTGCCGGCGTGGTGGGCGTGCTGGTGGCGTTGTTGGCGATGGGTGAGGGCTTGCAGGCCACGCTGCAGGGCACCGGCAGCGCCGACACCGCGATCGTGATCCGTGCCGGATCACAGTCCGAGGCCAACTCGGTATTGATGCACAGCGACGCGGTGTTGATCGCACAACAACCCGGCGTCGCACGCGATGCCGAAGGTCATCCGATCGCCTCGCCGGAGGTGCTGCTGGCGGTATCGCTGCCGAAGAACAATGGGCAGGATGCCAACCTTTCGGTGCGCGGCGTGGGCCAGGAAGCCTGGACGGTACGCCCCGACGTGAAGATCATCGCCGGACGCAAGTTCAAGCCGGGTACCCTCGAACTCGATGTCGGCAAGGGCGTGCTGGGCCAATTCAAGGGCATGGCGATTGGATCGGACGTCCAGCTCGGAAGCCAACGCTGGAAGATCGTCGGTGAATTCGATTCCGGCGATGCCTTCAACTCGGAAATCTGGGCCGATGCCGACACCATAGGCCCGGCCTTCCATCGCGGCAGCAGCGTGTCGTCCGTGACCGTGCGCTTGACGTCGCCCGCGGCGTTCACGAAGTTCAAGGCGGCGTTGGCGACCAATCCGCAACTGAAAGTCGACGCCGAGACCACCCACAAGTATTTCGCGAACCAGGCCGGCGGCATCAACAAGCTGATCCGTTATCTCGGCACCACCATTGCCATCATCATGGCGATCGGTGCGATCTTCGGCGCGCTGAACTCGATGTACGCGGCCGTCGCCACGCGCTCTCGCGAAATCGCGACGCTGCGCGCGGTGGGTTTTCGCGGCACCCCGGTGGTCGTGTCGGTGTTGCTGGAAACCATGTTGCTGGCGTTTGCCGGTGGCGTGCTCGGTGCGTTCGTCGCGTGGGCGGTATTCGGTCACTTCACCGCATCGACCACCGCCGGAGGCGGGTTCAGCTTCACCCAGATGATCTTCCAGTTCCGGGTCACCCCGGCGCTGCTGTGGACCGGCATCAAGTGGGCGCTGGCGATCGGCTTCATCGGTGGCCTGTTCCCTGCGGTGCGGGCGGCACGCCTGCCGGTGACGACCGCGTTGCGCGAGTTGTGACCGCCGTGATGCGCGCGGCGTGTCACCACCAGCGATGCCAAGGCAGGAAGATCGCCGCGAGGATGGCGATCATGAGCGTCCACTTGGCGGTGTAGTAAAGCGCGCGGTTGCGCTGCTTCATCGCCTTGCCCGCGCGTTTGACCGCATACACGTACTTGAAGATGCGATTGATGCCGCCGGTGCGGTCGCCCGCGTCGTTCGGCGCGGCACCGGCTGCGAGCAGGGTGCGCGCGATCAGGCGATTGAGGCCACGCGCCCAGCGGTATTTCATCGGCCGTTCGAGGTCGCAGAACAGGATGATGCGGTCGTGGTCGGTCTCGTTGGCTGCCCAATGCACGAAGGTTTCGTCGAACACCACGCCTTCGCCGTCGCGCCAGCTGTAGGGCTCGCCGTCGACACGGATCCAGCAGCGATCGTCGTTGGGCGTGATCAAGCCGAGGTGGTAGCGCAGCGAGCCGGCGTACGGATCGCGATGCTTGCCGAGCCGACTGCCGGGTGGAAGCTGGGTAAACGCTGCGGCCCTGACTTGCGGTGAGTCGCGCAGGATCGCGACCGTGCGCGGGCACAGTGCCTGCGCCGAGGGATGCGGCGCGTCGTCGTACCACTTGAGGTAGAAACGCTTCCAGCCGGTGCGAAAGAACGACTGGAAGCCTGCATCATCGTGTTGCGCCGAGATCTTGATGTGGCTGCCCTGCGCCAGCGCGATCGCTTCCTCGCGGATGACCTGCCAGTTGCGCCTGAGGTTTTCCAGTTCCGGAAAGTCGGACACCTTGAGAAAACGCTTCGCCGGTACGCCCGAAAACGCGTACATCAAGACGTTGATGGGTGCGAGGAAGGTGGTGTAGTCGGTCAGCTGGCGCAGCAGCCCGTGGCGTTCGCGGCCGCGGAAATGCACGTACAACGCGCTCGCGACGAGGATGGCGAGGATGACCCACTTGAGCATGCAGGGTTGGCGAAGCTGGCGTCCAGATCCGCTGCAATTCTAGTGGACCGCGCGGGCGCATGCCGCGACGGTCAGCCCGACGCTGGTGACCGGGTTGCGCGTCCCTCGCGCGCCAGCAGCTGCCGCTTGCGCACCGCGCCCCAGCGCCAACCGCCGGGTGAGCCGTCGGCGCGCACCACGCGATGGCAGGGCACGATCAGGGCCAGCTGGTTGGCGCCACAGGCGCGCCCCACCGCGCGCGCCGCGCCGGGTTCGCCGATGTCGCGCGCGATGTCGCCGTAGCTGCGCGTCTCGCCGGCGGGAATCCGCGTCAATGCCTGCCAGACGCGCCATTGGAATGCGGTGGCGATGATGTCCAGCGGTGGCAGCGCGGTGTTTGAGCGCGCGGCCGGTTCGCCGGTGAATTGCCGCGCGATCCGCGCGATCACGGCGGCCAGCCATTCGTCGCGGCCAGCGTCCACGCGCGTCACCTCGGCGCGCGGGAACTCCTCACGCAGGGCGGCGAGCAACTTCGCATCCGAGTTGCCGAGATTGACCGCGCACAATCCGCGCTCCGTGGCCGCCACCAACACACGCCCCAGCGGACACGCGGTCGTGGTGTAGCGAATCCGCGTGGCCGCACCGCCTTCGCGATAGCGGGCGGGCGGCATGCCGAGCAGGCTGTCGCTGCGTTCGTACACGCGACTGCCGGAGCCGAAGCCGGCGGCGTAAACCGCATCGGTGACGCCGTGGCCATCGCGCAGCGCGCGTTTGAACACGCCGAATCGGCGCGCCCGCACATACTCGGCCGGTGATACGCCGTAGCGGCGACGGAAGCTGCGCTGCAGCCAGGCCGGGGACAGTCCGACTTCGGCGGCGAGCGCCGCCAGCGTTGGTTTCACATCGGCGCGTTCAAGCAGCAGGCGAGCCTGTTCGAGCGGATCGGAGGTTTCGGTTTGTGGCGATCGGGTGTCCATGGCTGCAGTCTGCAACAGGCGCCGCCGTGCCGCCATCCGGAACGTGTCGCAGGCGGTGGGTTGAGAATTGCAGGACAGTTTCCAATACCGCGCTAATCGGCGTGCGGCAGGCCGGTGCGGCGTGGCGACACCACGGTGTACTCACCTTCGATGATGGAGTCATCGGATGCCGCGGCGGGCTTGTGCCCGAACCAGCGTCGCACCAGCAGCGCCGCAGCCGCGCCGGTGACCACCACGGCGCCAACAATCAGGCCCAGCACCAGCAGTGCGGCCGTGATCACCGCACCGGCGACCAGCGCCAAGGCACGCAACAGCGGATTGCGTGGTGGCTGGATCGTGAAGGTTCGGATGCGCATGCAATGGCTCCGCGTGGCAGAATGCAATGATTCCACCATGAGGGCGCGAGGTTCGCGTCTCAAGTGCCGATGGACATGCCTGCTTCGAACGCAGTGTTGTGCCGCCTCGAGGACATTCCCGACGGCGGCGTGATGGGCCTCGACCCGCCCGATCCCGAGGGTGAGCCGCTGCTGATGGCGCGCCATGGAACCTCGGTGCAGTGCTGGCTGAACATCTGTCCGCACGCCGGTCGCCGCATGGACTATGCGCCGGGACTGTTCCTGGTGAAGGACGAGAAGCTGACCTGCGCAGTGCACGGTGCGACCTTCGCCTTGCGCGAAGCCGGCCTGTGCGTGGCGGGACCCTGCCGCGGGCAATCGCTGGTGGCGGTGCCGGTGCAGGTGCGCGACGGACAGGTGCTGCGTGCCTGAGCGCGGTGGCTTCAGCGCCCGAACACCAGGTTCACCATCACCAGCATCACCACCAGCATCAGCAGCGTCAGCGGCAAGCCGACGCGCACGAAATCGCGCGGCTTGT
>DASSRT010000333.1:0-13820 GCA_035701705.1 Rhodanobacteraceae bacterium | reverse complement strand
GGCGAGGGCGCGAAGCGGCCGATTGGGGTGTCTGGGTGAGGTGGCACCGGCGGCGGGATCAGGGCTGTCGGTACAACCGGTACAGGTTGTCTTCCTCGGCGTCCAGTCGGTGCTCCAGTTGCTTGCCGACGACGGCGTGGTCGTCGTTGAACTGCGCGAGCTCTTCCGCCAGGAATTGACTCCCGTGGTATTGACGGACGAATGCGAACAGGTTGCGTGCGATTTGCGCCATTTCGCGACGGTAGCCGCGCAACAGGCGCAGCGTGCGCGGGTCACCCGCGCTGGCCTGCTCGAGGTAATCGTAGAAGCGTGCGTTTTCGACCACGATGTGGGCCTTCAGGCGAGCCTTGAAGGAAATCAGGAGTGAGCGGGCTTCGCCAACGTCCCCGGCCTTGCCGGCTTTTCCGATGCGGCTGAACAGGCGGCCGAGTTCGGCGTGGTCGCGCAGCAGCGTGTCGATCAGGTTGCGGTCGTAACGAATCGTTGTCGCAGGCTCGGGCACGGCGCCCGTCGTGGCCGCTGCCGTGATTTCTTCAGATGGTGGTCGCCTCGATGCCTTCATGGTGATGCCCTTTCGATGCGGCACGTGTCGAAGCCGAAGCCAGGGTGACGCGATGCATCGAAAGGACCACGGTATTGCGTGCGATCAGGCGCTCGAAGTGTACACCGTGGAACCAGCCGAAAGTGTCAGTTTTGCGTGAATCGAAGTGGCGGTTACCATGCGGCGGAAGTGCCGGCGCGACGCCGGACGAGGGGCCGCGCGGCGCGCGGTGGGGAATCATCTGCGCGGAACCTGAACCCATGAATGCAATCAGCGGAATTCCGGCGCGACGTGAACTGACCGTCCGCGGCGTCATCATCGGCATCGTCATCACGATCGTCTTTACCGCCGCCAACGTGTACTTCGGTCTCAAGGCCGGCCTCACGTTCTCGACCTCGATCCCCGCCGCGGTGATCTCGATGGCGGTCCTGAAGGCGATGGCGGATGCGACCATCCAGGAAAACAACATCGTGCAGACCGTGGCCTCGGCCGCGGGCACGCTGTCGTCGATCATCTTCGTGCTGCCGGGACTGGTGATCGTCGGTTACTGGTCGGGCTTTCCGTTCTGGGTGACGGCGGCGATCTGCGCGACGGGCGGCATTCTCGGCGTGATGTACACCATCCCGTTGCGGCGCGCGTTGGTCACCGACTCCGACCTGCCTTATCCCGAAGGCGTGGCGTGCGCCGAGGTGCTGAAGGTGGGCGCGGGCGAAGCGGCCGGCGACGGTGCCGCGCAGGTCGAGACAGGCGGCGCAGGGCTGAAGGCCGTGCTCTGGGGAGCGATCGTTTCAGCGGTGTTCTACCTGATCGTGCAAACCAGGGTATTTGCCGCCAGCGTCACCAGTTACTTCCGCGTGGGGGGCGAGAAAGGCGGTGCCACCGGCTTCGACTTTGGCCTGTCATTCGCGCTGTTCGCGATCGGGCACCTGGTCGGGCTGTGGGTGGGCGTGGCGATGCTGGTGGGCGCACTGATTGGTTGGGCGTGGGCGGTACCGCATTACGCCTCGCACTTCCTTGCGCTGGTGGCACAAGGTGGGCACCTCGACTGGACGCCGGCCAAGGATCTTGCCGATCTACTGAGTGGGTCGGCGGTGGCCATTGCGGGTGCGACGTGGAAGCATTCGGTGCGCTTCATCGGCGCCGGCGCCATCGGCGTCGCTGCCATCTGGACGCTCGCCAAACTGGTGAAGCCGCTGGTGAGCGGGCTCGCCGGCGCGCTGCGGGCGTCCCGCGCACGCAAGGCCGGCACGCTGCATACCTTGCCCATCACCGAGCACGATATTCCGATCGGCACCGTCGGTATCGTTTCGCTGATTTGCCTCGTCCCCATCGGCTACCTGTTGTGGCACTTCAGCGTCACCAACGGCCTCGGCGGCGCCACGTGGACGCTGGTGATCGGCGGTATCGCCTTCGTGGTTCTGCTGAGCTTCCTGGTCTCCGCCGTGTGCGGCTACATGGCCGGCCTGATCGGGTCGAGCAACAGTCCGCTCTCGGGCGTTGGCATCCTGGTGGTGGTGATCGCGGCGTTGCTGCTGGTGGCGGGCGTGAAGCCGTTCCTGCCGGCAGATGCGGGCAAGGCACTGGTCGGATTCGCGCTGTTCATCACCTCGATCGTGTTTGCGGTGGCTTCCATCGCCAACAACAACCTGCAGGATCTCAAGACCGGCCAGCTGGTCGAAGCGACGCCATCCAAGCAGCAGTGGGCGCTGGTGATCGGTGTGCTGGTGGGTGCAGCCGTGATTCCGCCGGTGATGGACCTGTTGCAGCATGCGTTCGGGTTCGCGGGCGCACCCGGTGCAGGCCCGAACGCGTTGCCCGCACCGCAGGCAGGCCTGATTTCTGCACTCGCGCAGGGCGTGATCACGGGCAACGTGCCGTGGGACATGATCGGCCTCGGTGCCGGCATCGGCGTCGCCATCATCATCTTCGACGAGCTGCTGGGGTTATCGAAGAAAAAGGGCACGCCGCGCCTGCCGCCGCTGGCGGTGGGCCTCGGCATCTACCTGCCGACTTCGACCACGTTGATGGTGGTGGTGGGCGCGCTGGTCGGGGCGTGGTTCGACCGCCGTGCCGAAAAGCACCCGAACGCGGCGGCGACCAAACAGCTTGGTGTGCTGTTGGCCTCGGGCCTGATCGTGGGTGAGAGCCTGCTGGCGGTGATTTTCGCCGGCATCATCGCGTTCAGTGGCAAGTCGAGCCCGATCGGCCTCGTGGGCGCGGGCTTCGAAACGCCATCCATCATCATCGGCGGCATCGTGTTTGCGATCACCGTGGCGATCCTTTATCGCTGGATCATCCGGATGGCACGCCCCGCGGCTTGAGAAAGCGCCGCATCGCCACCAAACAGGGGACGTTCCGTCGCGCCAACGCGTGCGGCGGGCATCCCTTGCCTTGTCTTTGGAATTGACGGATCAATCATGAGCACTGCTACCGAAACCCGCCCCTTCGAGGCCGAGGTCGCGCAAGTCCTGCGCCTCGTCACCCATTCGCTGTACTCGCACAAGGAAATCTTCCTGCGCGAGCTGGTCTCCAACGCTTCCGACGCCTGCGACAAGCTGCGTTTCGAGGCGATCGGCAAGCCCGAGTTGATGGGCGATGACAGCGAGTTGCACATCGACGTCGAGTTCGACAAGGACGCGAAAACGCTCACGGTGCGCGACAACGGCATCGGCATGAGCCGCGATGAAGTGGTCGCCAACCTGGGCTCGATCGCCAGTTCCGGCACGCGCCGCTTTCTCGAATCGCTCTCGGGCGAGCAGCAGGCCGACGCGCGCCTGATCGGCCAGTTTGGCGTCGGCTTTTATTCCGCCTTCGTGGTCGCCGACAAGGTGACGGTGCTGTCGCGCCGTGCGGGCGCGGCGGCGGGCGAGGGCGTGCGCTGGGAAAGCGATGGCCAGGGTGAATACTCGCTGGCCGCCGAGGACATCGCCGCGCGTGGCACCTCGGTGATCCTGCACTTGAAGGACGACGCAGGTGAATTTCTCGACAACTGGAGGTTGCGCGACCTGATCCGCAAGTACTCCGATCATGTCGCCTTTCCTATCCGCATGCACAAGCAGGCGGACGGCAAACCCACCGACGAATGGGAAACCGTCAACGACGCCTCGGCGCTGTGGGCCAAGCCGAAGGCGGAAATCACCGACGACGAATACAGGGCGTTCTACAAGTCGCTGGGCCACGACTTCAACGATCCGCTGGCGTGGAGCCACAACCGCGTCGAAGGTGGCAGCCAGCGCTTCACAACCCTGCTCTACATTCCGTCGCAGCCGCCGTTCGATCTCTTGATGGGTGCGCGCGACGAGCGCCGCGGCGTCAAGCTCTACATCAAGCGCGTCTTCATCATGGACGCGGCCGAAGAGTTGCTGCCGAACTACCTGCGTTTCGTGCGCGGCGTGGTCGACGCCGACGACCTGCCGCTCAACGTCAGCCGCGAGATCCTGCAGCACAACCGCCAGATCGAACGCATCAAGGCGTCCTGCGTCAAGCGCGTGCTGGACCTGATCGAGAAATTGGCGAAGGACGAGCCGGAGAAATTCGAAACCTTCCGCAAGGCCTTCGGCAACACGCTGAAAGAGGGCATCGTCGAGGATCCCTCCAACCGCGAGCGGATTGCCAAGCTGTTGCGCTTTGCCTCCACGAAAGGCGAGAGCGCCGAGCAGAACGTCTCGCTGGATGACTACATTGGTCGCATGCAGCCGGATCAGGACGCCATCTGGTATGTCTCCGCCGACAGCTACAGGGCCGCGGCCGGCAGTCCGCAGCTGGAAGCGTTTCGCGCCAGGGGCATCGAGGTACTGTTGATGTTCGACCGCGTCGACGAGTGGGTGATGGGGCAGTTCCAGGAATACGAAGGCAAGCCGTTCCGCAATGTCGCGAAGGGTGAGTTGCCGCTGGACGAGGCCGGCAAGCAGAAACAGGAAACTGCGGCAAAGGAAGCCGAGCCGCTGCTGAAGAAGTTGAAGGATTTGCTCGGCGAGCGCGTCGGCGACGTCAAGGTTTCCGCGCGCCTCACCGAGTCGCCGTCGTGCCTCGCGCTGTCCGATTACGAACTGGCGCCACACATGGCGCGGCTGCTGCGCGAAGCCGGGCAGGACGTGCCGGAGTCGAAGCCGACGCTGGAGATCAATCCCGCGCACGCGATGGTGAAACGCATCGACTTGGAAGCTGACGAAGCCAGGGCCAGGGATCTTGCACTGTTGCTGCTGGAACAGGCCGAGATCACCGCCGGCGCGCAATTGCCGGATCCCGCGGCGTTCGTGCAGCGGATGAATCGGTTGCTGGGTGCAGCGTTCTGAAATGTCCAGGCCGATGGCGTTGCGCTGGCAGTTGCAGGCTGTCGTAGGAGCGGCGGGAGCCGCGACCTGCCTGGGTCGCGTGATGGGCAGGCATGCCTGACCAGCTGCCACCACGCATCGACGCCTGGCTTTGGGCGGCACGGTTCTTCAAGACCCGTGCGCTGGCGAAGCAGGCAGTCGAGCGAGGACGCGTGACACTCGCGGATGCGGCGCTGAAACCGTCGCACGCCGTGAAGCCGGGTGACGCATTGCGCATCACGCGTGGCGAGGAGACGTTCGAAGTTGAAGTCACCGGCCTCGCGCACAAGCGCGGGTCGGCGGCCGTGGCGCAGACGCTTTATCGCGAATCCGCCGCGTCGATCGCGGCGCGTGAAGCCGCGCGCGCGCAACGCCGCGCCGAACGTGCCGGTTACCAGCCGCCACCGAAACGGCCCGACAAGCGCGCGCGACGGCTGATTCGTGCGCTGGGTGACCTCGACACGCTCTAGGGGGAAGCTCTGATTTTGCTCGTCATCCCGGAATCGCGAAGCGATATCCGGGACCCAGCGGCTTTGCGTTTCAATGTTTTGCGGAAAAGTCACTGGGTCCCGGCTTTCGCCGGGATGACGACCAAAACACGAGATCCCTTGGCGCTATGCGCCGGTGACGGCACCAGCCTTGGCGCTGCGCGTCTGCCACACGTACAGCGGAATTCCTGCGATCAGCAGCACGAAGTTCCAGTACACGGCGTCTTCGCCCGCACCGATCACGGCCCACACGGAAAACGCGAACGCGGCGCAGGCAAGCGCCAAACTGTGCCATGGCATTGGCCTGCCGCTGCGGTGTGCCAGCACGATGTCGGCCATCGCGGAAAACAGGTAGGCGACGACGCTGCCAAGCGTCGTCAGCAGTACCATGAAGGTGAACATGGCTACGAGGCCGTGGCTGTAGTTCATCATCACCATGACGCTGTTGAACACTCCCGCTGCCAACAGCGCGAACACGGGGGTGCCGCGATTTGAATCGCGCGCGAAGGCACGCGGGAACAGTCCGTCATGGGCGACCGCCTGCGGGAACTGGCCGGCGATCAGGGTCCAGCCGTTGAGCGCACCAAAGCAGGAAATCGCCGCCGCGCCTGCGATCAGAAGTCCGGCCCCGTTGCCCCACAGCAAATGACCGACATCCGCGAACGGTGCGTTCGACTTTGCCAGTTCGGCGGCAGGCAACACGCCCATCACCGCGGCCGTGCAGGCGATGTACACGACGGCCGCGATCAAGGTTCCGAGCACGGTAGCGCGCGGGATGGTTTTCTCGGGATCACGCACGTGCCCGGCGGGAATCGAGGCGCACTCCACGCCGATGAAGGCGAACAGCGTCGCGGCGACGCACAGGCTGACTGCGTGCAGCGGCGGACCCGCGTGTGGCCCGGGGGCCAGCAATTGCGGATTGAAATGCACGAGCCCGAACAGCGCGAGTGCCAGCAAAGGCGACAATTTCAGGATGGTGGTGACGATCTGTACGGTCCCGGCGCCGCGGATGCCCGCAATGTTGATGGCCACCAATATCCAAATCGCGGACAGCGCGGTCAGCGCACCGTAGATGGGCTGTGCGCCGATGACCGGAAAGAACACGGAAAGATAGCTCGCGAACGCGACAGCAATGGTTGCGTTGCCGCCCACCAGCGATATCCAGTACATCCATGCGACGAGGAATCCGATGCAATCGCCGAACGCCTCGCGGCTGTAGGCGTAGGGTCCGCCCGGGCGCGGCCCGCGCCTCGCAAGCCGGTAGAACACGCCGGCCAGCAGCAATGCGCCGATGGCGCTGATGATCCAGCCGATCAGGCTGTAGCCGCCGTAGGGTGCCAACGACGCCGGCAGCAGGAACACGCCCGAACCGATCATGTTGCCCAACACCAGCGTGGTGGCGGTGATGAGGCCAATCTGGCGCTTCGCTACGCTCATGGGCCACTCCCCGGTGGCGCGAACGGTTGGCGGATGGTACACGCGTCGAGGCTGCTTGTGCGGGGCGCCGATCGTGCGAAGTCGTATCCGCTACGCTGTCGACTTTGCACCCTTGCAAGGAGACGACCATCACCCGCATCGCCATCACCCGCGCGGTCAGCCGCGCGCTCGAACAGTGTGAATTGAGCCACCTGCAACGTCAGCCGATCGATGTTGCGCTGGCGCGGCGCCAGCATGCGGCCTACGAACAGGCGCTGCGCGATGCCGGCTGCGAGGTGCGGCAACTCGCCGAATTGCCCGCGCACGCCGATTCGGTGTTCGTCGAGGACACCGTGATCGTGCTCGACGAAGTGGCTGTGATCACCCGTCCCGGCGCGCTGTCGCGGCGCGGCGAAACCGCATCCATGGCCGCGGCGCTGCAAGGCTTGCGCGAGCTCCGCCAGATCGATGCGCCCGGCACGCTGGACGGTGGCGACGTGTTGCGACTGGATCGCACCCTGTACGTCGGTGCGTCGGCACGCAGCAATGCCGAGGGTATCGCGCAATTGCGCAGCCTGCTCGCGCCGTTCGGCTATCGGGTCGAGGCCATATCGCTCACGGATTGCCTGCACCTCAAGACCGCCGTCACCCAGGTGGCGCCGGGGCGCGTGTTGCTGAATCCGGCGTGGGTGGGTGCGGCGAGCTTCCCCGGCTTCGAGGCGATCACGGTCGATCCGGCCGAACCCTATGCGGCCAACGCAGTGATGCTTGGCGATGCGGTGATCCACCCCGAATCCGCGCCACGCACGGCCGAACGTTTGCGCCGGCTCGGCATCGGCGTGCGCAGTGTGGACATGTCGGAAACCGAAAAGGCCGAGGGTGGCGTCACCTGTTGCAGCGTGGTGTTCACCGCCTGAACGCGGTGCGGCGCGCACGCCGAAGCGCCACGGGCGCCGTGGATGCTGGAACCCTGTCGTGGCGGCGATTGGTCCGAAGCTTGCACTGTTTCGGATACCCGCCGAAACTATGCAAGCCAGCTTCCGGGGATCGGGATGCCTGTTTTCGATATTTTGAAACGCTTCGTGGGGACCGCCGCCGCCAGCAGTGAGCGCCGCGGCGATGATCGCCTGCGCGCGCCGTTGGGCGCGCGGGTGCTGGTGGTGGACGATTCGGCGACGATCCGTGCCGTGTTGGGCAAGATGCTTGCCCAGGATGGTTATGAAGTGCTGAAGGCGCCCGATGGCGAAAACGCCGTCGAAATGGCGCAGTCGCAGTTCCCCGACCTGATCTTCCTCGACATCGTGTTGCCCGGCATGTCCGGGTTTGCGGTGCTGCGCGCACTGCGGCGGGACACCCGCACGCGCACCACGCCGATCATCATGATGAGCGGCAACCAGCAGGCGACCGAACAGTTTTACGTACAGCGCTTCGGCGCCGACGGCTTCATCAAGAAGCCGTTCGGACGCGCCGAGGTGTTCCATTCGATCCGCTCACTGGTGCAGGCCGGGCGCATGTCTGCGCGCGTCGCAGGCATTGCGGAAGATGAAATTCCGGAAGGCATGACGCCCGAGGAATGGGATTCCATCCCCGATGTCGCGATGCCGGACGAGGCCCATGCAGCCGGGCAGCCGGTGATGCTGGATGGCGAGCCACTCGAATCGCCGGCGGCAATCGAGGATACGCCGGAGGTGGCCGCCGAACCTGTTGCCGAGGCAGCGCCCATCGCCGCAGCGCCAGGCGTGCCGAATGCCGATGTGCCCGCCGCTCCGGTTGCGCCGGTGGCGGAAAACATTGCTACGCCGGAGCCGCCCGTGCCGGTCACCGCCGCCGCAACACCGGAAGACGCATCCGCCGAGGAACCCGCCGGCGCCGACGTCCCGGCTGAGGTCGAGCCGCCGGCACCTGCGCCGGTCGAGGCTGCCGAGGAAGTGAAGCCAGCGACGGCAACCGTCGCACCGGTTCAAGCCGCCATTCCATTTCAGGTGGTGGCGCCGGCCGATGCGCATCACGCCGAAAGGCCGGGACATTCCGGGTTCTGGTCGCTGCGCGCGCTCAGCCAGAAGATGCATCCCGGTTGGACCAGCGGATCTGTAGGCAAGGGCGGCGTCAAGTTCGACGTCAAGGCGGCGCCGGGAACGGCTGCCGCGAAGCCGGACGAAGCCGCGGGCGAGTAGTTGCCCCTGCGTGGCGTGATCGCCGCGGTTTGTCGCGGCGTCAGTGAACCCTCAAACGAACTTCGATGCGCGCCTGTTCACGCGTCGGGCAGCTGTTTGCGCAGGCGGTACAGCGCATCCAGCGCGTCGCGTGGAGCCAGCGCATCAGGATCCAGTGCGCGCAGTGCGTCCGCGAGCGCCAGCAATTGTGGATCAGCCACGGGCGCGACGAACAAATCGGATTGCGGTGAACCCGTGCCATTCGCGCGCGCCGGCGCCTTCCGGGTGGTGCCCGTTTGCGCACTGCGTTCGAGTGACGCCAGCGTCTGTTTTGCCTCCGCGATCACGGCTTTCGGCAAACCCGCCAGTGCCGCCACTTGCAAACCGAAACTGCGGTTGGCCGGGCCATCCTTCACCGCATGCATGAACACCAGTTGCTCGCCGCGTTCGCGGTCGTGGTATTCGACCGCATCCAGATGCACGTTGGCGATGCCTTCAAACTGCGCCGCAAGTTCGGTCAGCTCGAAATAGTGCGTCGCGAACAGGGTGAAGGCACGATTGTGGGTGGCGAGGTGCACCGCCGCCGCGCGCGCCAGTGCGAGCCCGTCATACGTCGACGTGCCGCGCCCGACTTCATCCATCAGCACCAGTGAATTCGCGGTGGCGTTGTGCAGGATGTTGGCGGTCTCGCTCATTTCGACCATGAAGGTCGATTGCCCGCGCGCGAGGTCATCACCCGCGCCGATGCGGGTGAAGATGCGGTCGATCGGGCCGATCACCGCCGCTGCCGCCGGCACGTAACTGCCGATGTGGGCCAGCAGCACGATCAGCGCGTTCTGGCGCATGTAGGTGCTCTTGCCGCCCATGTTGGGGCCGGTGATCACCAGCATCCGGCGTGCGTCGTCGAGCGTGAGGTCGTTCGGCTCGAAGGGTTCGTTGCGCACCGCTTCCACCACCGGATTGCGGCCGCGCTCGATGCGGATGCAGGGCTCGTCCACCAGTTGCGGTACGTTCCAGTCCAGCGTGTCGGCGCGTTCGGCGAGGTCGGCCAACACGTCCAGTTCGGCGATCGCGGCGGCGGCGTCTTTCAACGGTGCGAGCTTTTCGATCAGCGCGTCGAGCACGCTGTCATACAGCGCGCGCTCGCGCATCAGTGATCGCTCCTTCGCCGACAGCACCTTGTCCTCGAAGGTTTTCAGTTCCTCGGTGATGTAACGCTCGGCATTCTTGGTGGTCTGCCGGCGCGTGTAGTGCGCGGGCGCCTTGTCGGCCTGTGCCTTGCCGAATTCGATGTAGTAACCGTGCACGCGGTTGTAGCCGACCTTCAGTGTGGCGATGCCGGTGGCGGCGCGTTCGCGCGCTTCGAGTTCGACGAGATATTGGTCGGCATGCGTGGAAAGCGTGCGCAGCTCGTCCAGTTCCGCGTCGTAGCCGTCGGCGATCGCGTCGCCGTCGCGCAGCAGCATCGGCGGGCGCTCGACAATGGCCGCTTGCAGCAAGCGCGCGGTATCCGCATGGTCGCCGATGCGCTGCACGAGGTTGTGCAGCAGCGGCGATGCGATCGGTGCCAGCACTTCCCGCAATCCGGGCGCAGCAGCCAACCCGTCGCGCAGCGTCGCCAAGTCGCGCGGTCGCGCCGAGCGCAGCGCCACCCGTGCGAGGATGCGTTCCAGATCGCCGATCGCGCGCAGCTTTTCGCGCAAGGCTTCGAACGCACGCGCGTCGATCAACGCGCCCAGCGCCTGATGGCGCGCGCGCAACACGTCGCGGTCGCGCAGCGGACGATGCAGCCAGCGTCGCAGCATGCGCGCGCCCATCGGCGTGATGGTGGCATCCAGCACGCCGAGCAGGGTATAGCGCGCATCGCCGCTCGCATGCGTGTCGAGTTCGAGGTTGCGGCGCGTCGCAGCATCCATCGCCAGCGTTTCGTCGGCGCTCTCCACCGCAAGGCCGGTCAGGTGAGGCAGTGCGGCCTTCTGGGTTTCCTTGAGGTATTGCAGCAGGCAACCTGCGGCACCGATCGCGGCGTGCAGACCGTCGGCGCCGAAGCCCGCAAGATCGCGCGTGCCGAAGAACGCGGTCAGTTCGCGCGCGGCGCTGGTTTCGTCGAAGTGCCACGGCGGACGCTGCCGCAGGCCGGTCAATGTGGTGACAGCTTGCGGGAGAACAGCGTCTTCGCCGACCAGTGTTTCCGCCGGCACCAGTCGCGCCAGTTCTGCACCCAGTGCCGCATCGTCCGAAACTTCGCTCAGCACGAAGCGCCCGGAAGCAAGATCCGCCCAGGCCAAACCGTAACCCGCCGCGCCGTGCGCGATCGCCAGCAACAGGTTGTCGCGGCGTTCGGGCAGCAGCGCCTCGTCGGTCACGGTGCCGGGCGTCACCACCCGCACCACCTTGCGCTCCATCGGGCCTTTGCCAGTGGGGTCGCCGACCTGCTCGCAGATCGCCACCGACTCCCCCGCGCGTACCAGCTTGGCGAGGTAGCCTTCCGCCGCGTGCCAGGGCACGCCCGCCATCGGGATCGGCGCGCCGGCCGATTCGCCGCGCTGGGTCAGGGTGATGTCCAGCAGCCGCGCGGCCTTGCGCGCGTCGTCGTAAAACAACTCGTAGAAATCGCCCATCCGGAAAAACAGCAAGGTCCGCGGATACTCCGCCTTGGCGGTGAAGTACTGGCGCATCAGCGGCGTGTGGCGGGCGAGATCTTGCTGGTTCATCGAGCGGGGACGGGCAGGGCAAGCGCGCAGTTTCGCATGGGCAGGCATCATGCCCAAGCCATCCATTCGTGCCGAGCGTAAAGACGCTCCGCTTTTGCTCGTCATTCCGGGGCCATCGCCAGTTTCATCGGCGATGGAACCCGGAACCCAGTGCCTTTCCTTTGCGTAAAAGTCACCGGGTTCCGGGTTCTGCCCGCATAAAGCCGCGGACGGCCCCGGAATGACGAGTTTTCTTGTCACGAGACTGTCACGTTCCCCCGCTGCAATAATCGGGTCACAGGATTGTCGTCAGGCCCACATGCACAAACGCATCCTCATCGTCGAAGACGAAGCCTCGATCCGCGACATGGTGGCCTTCGCCCTGCGCAAGGCCGACATGGAGGTGACGCAGGCCGCCGACGCGCGTGCGGCCGAGATCGCGATCGCCGACGCACCGCCTGACCTGATCCTGCTGGACTGGATGCTGCCGGGCATGACCGGGCTGGAACTGGCGCGGCGCCTGCGTCACGACCAGCGCACCGCCGAAGTGCCGATCATCATGCTCACCGCGCGCGGCGAGGAAATGGATCGCGTCAACGGCCTCGAAGCCGGGGTCGACGACTACGTGGTGAAGCCCTTTTCGACCCGCGAACTGATCGCGCGGATCAAGGCGGTGCTGCGGCGCGCGCAGGGCGACGACGGCGCGGGTTCGGTCGACATCGGTGGCCTGCGCATCGACGGTCCGGCGCATCGCGTGTACGCGGCGGGCACGCAGATCGAGGTCGGACCGACCGAATATCGCCTGCTGCATTTCTTCATGACCCATCCCGAGCGCGTGTATTCGCGCGCGCAATTGCTCGACCACGTGTGGGGCGGCAGTGTGTACGTCGAGGAACGCACGGTGGACGTGCACATCCGCCGCCTGCGCAAGACGCTGGAACCGCATGGGCTGGAAGATTTGGTGCAGACCGTGCGCGGCAGCGGCTACCGATTTTCCGCCACGACATGAACGCCGATCGCGTGCGCGCGCGCCACTTGCTGGGGCAATTGCGCGACCTGCGCGCGACGGCGGCATCGTTGTCCGACGCGTTGGTACTGCTGGACGCAGGAGGGCGCGTGCGCTGGTGCAATGCGGCGGCGCGACGCCTGCTGGGACTGGCCTGGCTGCGCGATCGTGGCGCGTCGCTGGCCGAACGCTTCGCCAGCCACGAACTCGGCGCGTGGCTGCGCGAAGGCGCGACCGAACCCGAGGACGTCGCCGCGCCGGGTGATCC
This sequence comes from Rhodanobacteraceae bacterium, assembly GCA_035701705.1. Lineage (GTDB taxonomy): Bacteria > Pseudomonadota > Gammaproteobacteria > Xanthomonadales > Rhodanobacteraceae > 66-474. The sequence continues at coordinate 942 of DASSRT010000333.1, read as the reverse complement.
GGCGATGCGCCTGCAGGTCGAACGGATCGCGTATGGCCAGCGGCGGCACCTGCTGATCGCGCGCGACATCAGCCGCGTCACGAAGCTGGAACAGGTACGGCGCGATTTCGTCGCGAATGTTTCGCACGAACTGCGCACGCCGCTGACGGTGATCCACGGCTATCTCGAATTGCTCGATCCGGAAGACGTGCCCGCACTGGCGCCGGTGTTGAACGAAATGCGCACGCAGTCCCAGCGCATGCGGCAGATCGTCGAAGACCTGCTGGAACTGTCGCGACTGGAAATGCAGCAGCACCTGCCCGAGGAACGCGTCGAAATGGCGCCGCTGCTGGCGAGCCTGCAACGCGAGGCCGAAGCCCTGAGCCAGGGCCGGCACCGTGTCGAGCTGCAAGACACGGCGCACGTCGACCTGATCGGTTCGCCCAAGGACCTGCACAGCGCGTTCTCCAACCTCGTCAGCAATGCCGTGCGCTACACGCCCGACGGCGGCGGCATCACGATCCGCTGGCAGCGCGCCGGCGACGGCGCCGAATATTCCGTCACCGACACCGGTTACGGCATCCCCGCCGAACACCTGTCGCGCCTCACCGAACGCTTCTACCGCGTCTCATCCAGCCGCTCGCGCGCCACCGGCGGCACCGGGCTTGGCCTGTCGATCGTCAAGCACGTGCTGAACCTGCACGATGCACGGTTGCGCATCGAAAGCGAGCCGGGCAGGGGCTCAACCTTCGCGTGCGTGTTCGGCAAGGCGCGGGTGCTGGCCCCGGAATGCGTCGAGCAGCCATAACGCTGATTGGCGTCAGAGGGCCAGAGCGGTGCGCGCCTCGCGTTGAGCGCTCGGATAGCCGGCTGGAATCAACCCGACGCGACTGACGCAACCAGAATCATGTTGCGTCAGAGTAGTCATTGAACGGTTAGCGGCGGGGTAGGCGTTGGGCTCGC
>DASSRT010000332.1:0-3026 GCA_035701705.1 Rhodanobacteraceae bacterium | reverse complement strand
CGATACAGCGCATTCAGGCGCTGGCCGCGATGGTCGCCGCCCAGCAGCAGGTTGTAGCGGCCGGGCGCCTTGCCGATCAACGCGATTTCGGCGAGGTAGGGCCGCGAGCAGCCGTTCGGGCAGCCACTGACGCGCAGGTCGAGCGGTTGCTCGCGCAGGCCGCGGCGGTCCAGCAGCGCCTGCACTTTCGGTACGAAGTCGGGCATCCAGCGCTCGGCTTCCGCCATCGCGAGACCGCAGGTCGGCAGCGCCACGCAGGCGAGCGCGTTGAGTTCGAAGCGGGTGTCGCGTCGGTGCAGGGCGAGATCGTGACTTTCAGCGATGGCGTCGATGGGTTCGCGCAAGTCGGCTGGCACGCCCGCGATGAAGGCATTCTGGTTTGCCGTGAGGCGGATCTGCGCGGCCGGTGCCTGCGCGGCCAGCAACGTGGCGATTTCGCGCAGGCCGGTCTGGCGGGTGACGCCGTCCTTGTCGTGCACGCGACCGAACGGGATGCGCAAGCCAAGATGCCAGCGGCCGTCCTCGCCCTCACGCCAACCGAAGCGGTCGCCGCGTTGGCTGAAGCTGAAGCCGCGCGCGGGCTGCAACGTGAATCCCGCACGCCGTTCGATTTCGACCTTGATCCATTGCAGGCCGAGGGCATCGACCGTGTACTTGAAGCGCGCGTGCTTGCGCTCGCTGCGGTCGCCGAAATCGCGCTGGGTGGTGAGCGCCGCTTCGGCCAGCGCGGTGACCTGCGCGGGCGTGATGAAACCGATCGGACTGGCGAGGCGCGGATAGGTTTTCGCATCGCCGTGGCTTGCGCCCATGCCGCCGCCGACCAGCACGTCGTAGCCGCCGAGCTGGCCGTCTTCGAGGATGGCGACGAGGCCGACGTCCTGCGAGTAGACGTCGATGTCGTTCTCGGGCGGCACCGCGAATCCGATCTTGAACTTGCGCGGCAGGTAGCAATCCCCCAGCAGCGGCTCGGCTTCGCTGCCATCGGTGGGCGGCTCGCCCAGCCATGTTTCGAACCACGCGCGCGACTGCGGGCGCAGGTGTGCGGAGAGTGCGGACGCTTGCTCGAACACCTGCGCATGCAGCCGCGAGAGCAGCGGATTCACCGCCGCCACCACGTTGCGGTTGTCATCGCCGCAGGCCGCGATGGTGTCGAGGCCCGACGCGTGGATGGCCTGCGCGGTCGCGCGCAATTCCTGTTTGCGGATGCCGTGCAGCTGGATGGTCTGGCGCGTGGTGAGGCGCAGGCCGCGGCTGCCGTAGCGCGTGGCGGCGGCGTCCAGCGCCAGCCATTGCGTCGGCGTCAACACGCCGCCCGGCAGGCGCAGGCGCAGGAAGAACGAATAATCCGGTTCCAGTTTGGCCAGCCGCCGCGATTCGCGTACATCGCGGTCGTCCTGCTGATAGCCGCCATGGAATTTCAGCAACTGCACGTCGTCGACGTGCAGCGCGCCGGTCACGGGATCGGCGAGGCTCTCCAGCAGCGTGCCGCGCAGGTGGCGGCTGTCGCGCTTGATGCGTTCGAGGTCGGAAGGTTCGCTCATGTTCCAATGTGCTCAACGGCAGCTGCTTTCTCGTCATTCCGGACGCGGCGCAGCCGCGATCCGGAACCCAGCATCTTTGATTCAGTGCTGGCAACGTCACTGGGTTCCCGCTTTCGCGGGAATGACGACCTTGAAAATCGCACGCGCATATCAGTACACGTCCCGCGCGTAGCGCTGCGTGTCGCGCAAGGCCGCGAGGTAGTCGCCGGCGGCTTCCGGCGCGCGCGCGCCGTGTTCGGTGATCACGTCGCGCAAGGCGGCTTCCACGTCGCGCGCCATCGCGGTCGCGCCGCACACGTAAAGATGCGCGCCGCCCTCCAGCCACGCGAACAACTCGCGGCCCTGTTCGCGGATGCGCTGCTGCACGTGGGTTCTATTACGCGCATCCTGCGCAGAAGCCCGCACATCCCTGTGCGGACTTTCAACAAAATCGCGCGAGAACGCGAGGTCAAGACGCTGCAGCTGGCCGCGCTGCAGCGCCGCCTGCCACTCGAGCTGATACAGGAAGTCGCTGCGAAAGTGCGGGTTGCCGAAGAACAGCCAGTTGCGTCCGCGGGCGCCGGATTCCGCGCGCTGCTGGACGAAGCCGCGGAACGGCGCGACCCCGGTGCCGGGGCCGATCATGATGATGTCGCGCGCGTCGTCGGCGGGCAGGCGGAAGCGCTCGTTGCGTTCGAGGTACACCTCGACGCTCTCGCCTTCGCCGCGCGAGGCCAGCCAGTGCGAGGCCGCGCCCCAGCGCGTGCCGGCGCCGGTTTCATATTCGACGTGCGCGACGGTGAGATGCGCTTCGTCGCCGACCGCGGCACGACTGGAGGCGATCGAATACAGCCGCGGCGCCAGGGGCCGCAATGCGGCAACGAGCTGCGCTGCCGTCCACTCGGCGGGATGTTGCTGCAAACGGTCGATCGGCTGCTGCGTGGCCAGGACGTTGCGCAACGCGTCTGCCTGCGCGGGCTGCAACAGGGCCTGCAAGGCAGCGTCGCCACTGCGTTCGGCGAGCGCGGTGAGGAACGGTCGCGACAGCCGCGTCAGTTCGCGCTTCGATGTCAGCCATTCGCGCAGCTCGTGCGTTTCGCCCGCGCAGGCGACGCGCGTGTCGCCATCCAGTCGCAGCGCTTGCAGCACCGCGGCCACGAGTTCGGGCGGATTGCGCGGGACGACGCCCAGCGCGTCGCCGGGTTCGTAGGCGAGCCCGGAACCCGACAGGTCCAGTTCGACATGGCGCACGTCCTTGCCGCTGCCTTCGGCGGTGATGCGCTGGTTGGCCAGCACCGCGGCCTTGAACGGCCGCGTCGGCGACCATGTTGCGGCTTCCACGTGCGGGTGCAGCGGCGTGACGTTGGTGGCGCGGGCGGGTACCTGCTGCGCCTGCGTGGCCGCTGCCACGGCCTGCCGCGACCACGGTGCGGCGACGGTTTCGATGTCGAGGTCGGCGGCGGCGAAGTCGAGCAGGCGCGTGCCGCCGAGTTCCGCGAGACGGGC
>DASSRT010000331.1:0-2652 GCA_035701705.1 Rhodanobacteraceae bacterium | reverse complement strand
TTTGGTGCGCAGGCGCCTGCGCCTGTCGCGAACGCCCTGCCATAATCGGCGCCTGTCGTAACAAGGGTGGTTTCGTGCAAGGGCATTCCTGGCTGCCGTCGGTACTGGTGTTCCTGGTCGCGGTGGTGATCGCGGTGCCGCTGGCGCGCAAGCTGAAGCTCGGCTCCGTGCTCGGCTACCTCGCGGCGGGCGTGGTGATCGGGCCGTACGGCCTGCACTGGATCCGCAATCCCGAGGCGATTTCCGGGATCTCGGAATTCGGCGTCGCGCTGTTGCTGTTCGTGATCGGCCTCGAACTGTCGCCGCAACGCCTGTGGGTGATGCGGCGCACGGTGTTCGGTGCGGGTTCGGCGCAAGTGTTCGGTACGGCGCTCCTGATCGGATTGGTGGCGGCATTCGGCTTCGGATTGCATGCGGTGGCGGCGGTGGTGGTCGGCCTGGGCCTCGCGTTTTCGTCGACCGCGTTCGGCTTGCAGATCCTCGCCGAGCGCCGCGAATTGCAGAGCCCGCACGGGCGCATGGCGTTCGCGATCCTGTTGTTCCAGGACCTCATCGCGATCCCGTTGATTGCGGCCATTCCCTTGCTGGGCCCGCACGGTGTCAGCGAGGCCGCGCATCCGTCGTGGCTGACGGCGTTGCGCGTGGCGGGCGTGATCGCGGTGGTGGTGGTCGGTGGCCGCTACGCCTTGCGGCCGGTGTTCCGCGCGGTCGCCAAGACCCAATTGATCGAAGTGTCGACCGCCACCGCGTTGCTGGTGGTCATCGGCACCGCGTGGTTGATGCAGCTGGCCGGCATCTCGATGGCGCTCGGCACCTTCCTCGCCGGCGTGCTGCTGGCGGATTCGGAATACCGGCACGAACTCGAATCCAACATCGCGCCGTTCGAGGGACTGCTGCTGGGCTTGTTCTTCATCACCGTCGGCATGGGCGTGAACTTCAAGCTGCTGGCGGCACATCCGTGGCTGGTCGCGGGCTTGGTGGTGTTGCTGCTGGCGATCAAGGCGCCGGTGCTGGCGGCGGTCGGCAGCCTCGCCCGGCGCATGGGCAAGCGCGATGCGCTGCGCCTGATGGCGGTGCTCGCGGGCGGCGGTGAATTCGCCTTCGTGGTGTTCAAGCTGGCGGCCGAACATCACCTGTTGACGCGTTCGCAGCACGAGCTGCTGGTGCTGGTGATCACGCTCTCGATGGCGGCCGTGCCGCTGCTGGTGCTGGCGATCGCGCGCCTGCCCGAGGCGCGCAAACCGGTGCGCGAATTCGATCGCATCGATGCCGGCAATCCGCGCGTGATCATCGCCGGCTTCGGGCGCGTGGGACAGATCGTCGGGCGCCTGCTGCGCGCGCGCGGCATTCCGTTCGTGGCGCTGGAAAGCTCGGTCGAACAGGTGGACCTGTCGCGTCGTTTCGCCGGCACGGAAATCTTCTTCGGCGATCCGACGCGCGGTGAAATCCTGCGCGCCGCCGGTGCCGGCAAGGCCGAGGTGTTCGTGCTGGCCACCGATGATCCCGATGCCAACGTGCGCACCGCGCGGCTGGTGCGCCGGCAGTTTCCGCACCTGCGGATCATCGCGCGCGCGCGCAATCGCCAGCATGCGTTCCGGCTGATGGACCTCACCTCGAAACCCGCTGACGTGGTGCGCGAGACGTTCTATTCCAGCCTGGAGATGGGCCAGCTCACGCTGACGGCGCTGGGACTCGATGACGAACAGGCCCGCGCCAGCGTCGCGTTGTTCCGAGAGCACGACGAACAGCTGCTGCGCGACCAGCACCTGGTGTACGACGACGATGTGGCTTTGCGCCAGACCACGCGCGAGGCCTACGCGGAACTCGAGCAATTGTTTGCAGCGGATACGCGCACGGTCGCATCGGTCGACAGCGCCGTTGCCGCGGGCGTGCGGCCTGACGAAGCCGTCTGAAGCAGGATTGCGACCGGGGCCGGTCGCGCTCCGCATGGGTCGCGGCGTCCGCCGCTCCTACGGTAGGCGCGGCGGCAGCCGCGACCCGCGGGGGTTTCGTAGGAGCGGCGGCAGCCGCGACGGATCAACCGGCCGGCGATGCCGGCGTGCGCAACGTCTGCCCTGCGCCGGGCGGCGCGCTGCGGCGAGGGGTCAGCTCCAGTGCCAGATCGACATAGCCAAGCACGCGCGCGACGTCGGCCGGGGTGCGCTCCATGCAGTCACGCGCTTCGCGATCGGCACCACGTGCCAGCAACGCGCGGGCCGGTTCGAACAAGGCGTGCATCGCGCAGGCGTGCAGCGCGGTGACGCCGTGGTCGTCGGCGTGGCCGATCACGGCGTCGGCATCGAGCAGTACCGGCAGCAGCGCGCCGAGGTGGGTGCCGTCGCATTGCGTGCCGGGCTTGCTGTCGACGCCCAGCAGCACCAGCAGCGGGGTGGCGCCGGTCTTGTCGGGAGTGTCGGGGTTGAGATTGTTTTCCAGCAAGCCATCCAGCAAGCGCCGGCAACGCAGGCTGTCGCGGCTGTCGAAACAGAAGCGCGCGGCGGCGTGCAGGGCGGTGCGCCCGCGCGCATCGGTGAGGTCGGTCTGGGCGCCGATTTCGCGCAGGGTTTTCACCATGTCGGGATAGCCGAGCGCGGCGGCGATCATCAACGCGGTGACGTCGTCGGCGTGGCGGCGATCGACCTGCATGCCGGC
>DASSRT010000330.1:0-5834 GCA_035701705.1 Rhodanobacteraceae bacterium | reverse complement strand
CCGCGCGCGCTGGCCGACCCGGCCACTACTCCCGAACAGCGCGCGGTGTACCAGAACGCCTGGAACCGCATCGCCGGTTACCTCGACGCTTATGGCGCGGTGAAGGCGGGGCTCGTCATCGCGAAGTAGTTCGCGCTGAGCGTTGGATCACGGCAAGCGCGTCCGGTCCGGAGGCTCGCTCCGCCGTGGCCGTCACCGTCACTCGCCACGCTGCAGCGCGTGCCTTCTACGCAGTGTTTCAGGGCTTGTCCGTGAATAACAGAACAGTTCGTGTTGAGCGTAGCGCAGCAAAGCTTCGCGAATTCGAAACACCGGGATTCCGCAAGGTTCGGCACTTCGACTTCGCGCCTTCGACGCTACGCTCAGTGCGGAAGGCCATTTACGGACAATCCCTCAGTCAGTCTCGCCGGGTTTGTTGGCTTCGAGTTCCCACAGCAGGTAGGGCGGTTTGGCCGTCGCCTGCTTGCCGCGCAGCCTGCGGGACAGGGAACGCAGTTTGCGCGCCATCCGCTTGGTGGCCGAGTAATTCTCGGATGAACCGCGAATCGCGCTGTAGGCGTCGCCGCGCAGCGTCCAGCGGACGTCAAGCGCACGGAAGCTGCCCGTGAATCCGTACATCCTGCCGAGCGGTTCGTCGCCACAGAAATACTCGTGGGTGGTGGCCGTGATGATGTTGACGTGGGTCGGATCGGTGAAGGCCTCGATGTGCGGATACGCGGGCGTCAATGCATAGAATCGGCCGCCCGGCGCCAGCACGCGCCACACTTCGTTCATCAACCGGATGAACGGAAAGCACGTGCCCGGTTGGGCAGGGTCGGGCAGGATGCGCGGAATGTGCTCGATGAAGTCGAATGCGGAGACCGATCCGAATTCGCCATCGCTGAACGGGATGGGTTCGATCGCAAGGTTGGCCGTTCGGTACTCGAAGTCCGGCGGCGCATCGAGCGCCCGGATGTCCACGCCGCAGAGTTGTCCGCGCTGATACGGATTGCGCGGGAGTTTGCCGCAGCCGAGGTCGAGGTGGCGGTCCGGCAGCGGCATCATGCTTCGAGACTCGCAAGGTCGCCCTTGTCTTCCAGCCACTGGCGTCGGTCGGAGGCGCGTTTCTTCGCCAGCAACATGTCCATCAGTTTCGCGGTGGCCTCGCCATCGTCGACAGTCAGTTGCACCAGCCGCCGGGTGTCCGGATGGATGGTGGATTCGCGCAGCTGCGACGGATTCATTTCACCCAGCCCCTTGAAGCGCGTGACCGACACGGCACCGCGGATTTTCTCACGCTCGATGCGTTTCAGCAGTGCATCGCGTTCGCCTTCGTCGAGACAGTAGAACACCTGCTTGCCCACGTCGACCCGGAACAGCGGCGGCATCGCGACGCACACGTGGCCTTCGCGCACCAGTGCCGGGAAGTGGCGCAGGAACAGCGCCGACAGCAAGGTCGCGATGTGCAGGCCGTCCGAGTCGGCGTCGGCGAGGATGATGATCTTGCCGTAGCGCAGGCCGGAGATGTCGTCCTTGCCGGGGTCGCAACCGATCGCGACCGCGAGGTTGTGCACTTCTTCCGACGCCAGCACCGACGTCGATTCCACTTCCCAGGTGTTGAGGATCTTGCCGCGCAGCGGCAGGATCGCCTGATAGTCCTTGTCGCGCGCCTGCTTGGCCGAGCCACCCGCCGAATCGCCTTCGACGAGGAACAACTCGGTGCGGTCGGAATCCGATGACGCGCAATCGGCCAGCTTGCCGGGCAGGGCGGGGCCTTGCGTGATCTTCTTGCGCACGACCTGCTTGGACGCCTTCATGCGCGCCGTGGCGTGCTCGATCGCGAGCTGCGCGATGGCTTCGCCAGCCGCGACGTTCTGGTTCAGCCATAGCGAAAATGCGTCGTGGATGGCGTTCTCGGTGGAGCTGGCGGCGTCGCGCGAACTCAGGCGTTCCTTGGTCTGCCCGGCGAACTGCGGGTCGCGCATTTTCGTCGACAGCACGAACGCCACCCGTTCCCAGACGTCTTCCGGCGCCAGCTTCACGCCGCGCGGCAGCAGGTTGCGCAGGTCGCAGAATTCACGCACCGCGTTGGTCATGCCCGAACGCAGGCCGTTGACGTGGGTGCCGCCCTGCAGCGTCGGAATCAGGTTGACGTAACTTTCTTGCACCAGTTCGCCGTCCGGCACCCAGGCAAAGGCCGCGTCGACCGCGCCGTCTTCGCGTTGCGCATGGTGCACGAACAGTTCCGCGGGCAGGCAGGCCGCGCCGGCCAGTTCCGACTTCAGGTATTCGGCGAGGCCATCCTCGTAACGCCATTCTTCGCGCTCGCCCGAGACTTCGTCGAGCAGGCTCACGCTCAAGCCCGCGCACAGCACGGCTTTCGCACGCAGCAGGTGCTTCAGCTTCGGCAGCGAAATCTTCGGCGTGTCGAAGTATTTCGGGTCGGGCAGGAAGCGCAGGGTGGTGCCGGTGCGGCGCTTCGGGACTTCGCCGAGTGTCTCCAGCTTGCCGACGGGCTCGCCGTCCTTGAAGCGCATCCGGTATTCGACGCCCTCGCGGCGGATCAGCACTTCGAGGAACGACGACAGCGCGTTCACCACCGACACGCCGACGCCGTGCAGGCCGCCCGAGAACGCGTAGTTGCGGTTGGAGAATTTCGCGCCGGCGTGCAGGCGGGTCAGGATCAGCTCGACACCGGACACGCCTTCTTCCGGGTGGATGTCGACCGGCATGCCGCGGCCGTCATCGATGACGGTGACCGAGCCGTCCTGGTGGATGGTCACGTCGATCTGTTTTGCGTAGCCTGCCAGCGCCTCGTCGACCGAGTTGTCGACCACCTCCTGCACGAGATGGTTGGGACGGGAGGTGTCGGTGTACATGCCGGGGCGGCGGCGCACCGGATCGAGGCCCGACAACACTTCGATGTCGGCGGCGTTGTAGCGGGTGGAAGCGGCCATGCGTTGCAAGTCCTGCGGTTCTGGCGGGCACAGCCGAGCAGCATGGCGATCCCGCGGGGAGCGGTCAATCCATCCGCTTCCGGACGGCGAAACGTGAAGTTTTTGCAAGCCCGGAATCGTTCAGCATCCAGACGGCTGGACTAGCGGAGGATTCGCACCGCGTCGGCCATCGTGGCCCGCGTATTTCCAGGAGACCATTGCAATGCGTAAGCTGATCCTTGCCGCGCTGGTCGCGGCTGCGTTCTCGATCCCGGCGTTTGCTGCCCAGACTGCTCCGGCCAGTTCGGCTGCTCCGGCTGCGGCAGCAGCCCCGGCCGCCGCCGCTGCTCCGGCTGCATCGGCCGAAGCCAAGCCGGCCGCGAAGGCCGAGCACCATCACGCCAAGAAGCACAGCCATCACTCGCGTCATCACCACGCGAAGAAGGCCGCGTCGTCGGCTCCGGCGGCCTCGGCCCCGGAATCTTCCGGCGCGAAGTAATACCCGGCGCCCTTCGGGGTGCTGCGGGATGCCTTGAACGCCCCGGCTTGTCCGGGGCGTTTTTTGTGCCTCGGAACGTGGCCAGTGGCGGCTTGAATCGGCGGCGCGTCGATTCGCCCAACGACGCCGGAGATGGGTACACTGGCAGCGCTGGCAAGGCAATCGGTGACGGGCGGTGGACCACGGGGTTGCGTCCGCGAGTTCGCGTCGCCGGATCTTGCCGATGCAGCAGGATTTCGTTGTTGTCCAACCGGAGGAGGCGCAACATGAATCGTACACACCTGGTTTACGCAGTCGCTGCACTGGCGCTGGCCTTCAGCGCGAGCGCGGTGGCGCGCGACCACCGGCCATCCGTGGCCGTGGTCGACTTCACCAACAACGGCGCTTCGGCGAGCTGGTTCCATGGCGATGTCGGTCGCGATCTCGCGGACGTGCTCAGCAACGAGCTTTCGGATACCGGCGATTTCAACGTCGTCGAACGGCAGAAGGTCAACGCGGTGCTGGCCGAACAGGATTTCGCGCGCTCCGGCCGGGTGCGCCAGGGCAGCGGTCCCGCGACCGGCAACGTCACCGGCGCGCGCTACCTGATCACCGGTTCGCTCGCGTCGTACACCGAAGACACCTCGAGTACCGGCGGTGGTGTCAGCTTCGGCGGCTTCCACATTGGTGGCGGCAAGAAGCAGGCCTACGTCGCGATCGACCTGCGCGTGATCGACTCGGAAACTTCCGAGGTGGTGTATTCACGCACCGTGGAGGGTCGCAGCACCGACCACAGTATCGGTTTGGGAGGCTCGACCTGGCGTGGCCTCGGCGGCAGCTTCCATCATTCCGAGAATACGCCGGCCAGCAAGGCCGTGCGCGCGGCGCTGATCGAGGCCAGCAACTACCTCGATTGCGTGATGGTCAAGCGTGACAGCTGCATCGCCGAATACCGGGCCAAGGACCAGCGGCGCCGTCAGGGCGACGAGAAAGTGCTGGATCTCGACGGCGGTTGATTCCTTCGCGGCCGGGCGGTGCCGGGCGACCGGTGCCGCCTGCGTTCGGCTTTGGCAACAAGACTTGGGGAACCTCTGATCAAGAGCTTCCTTGGGTCGCGACCGTAGTTGGCCCGGATCGCGACCTTCCAGCGGGTCCGGCAGGCCGTCCCCGCCCCGGGTTGTTGCCAACCGCCTGTTGCCATTACAATATCCGGCTCGCGCGCCTTCCGGGTGAGGGTGCGGTCCATCCCGGCGGCGGCTTGTGCAACGGCATCTTGGGTGCCGTTGCGCAAGCCACGTGCCGGTTTCACGTCCATCATCGAGAAGGCTCCCATGCCGCTTTCCATCGAACAAACCAGCAAGATCATCGAGGACTATCGTCGCGCGCCGACCGACACCGGTTCGCCGGAAGTGCAGATCGCGCTGTTGTCTGCACGCATCCAGCAGTTGTCCGGCCACTTCGAGTCGCACAAGAAAGACCACCACTCGCGTCGTGGCCTGCTGAAGATGGTCAACCATCGCCGCCGCCTGCTCGGTTACCTGAAGGGCAAGGATGCCGAGCGCTATCAGGCGCTGATCGGCCGCCTCGGCCTGCGTCGCTGAGCGACGCGTACAACGACCGAACCCCTCGCCGGCAGTCGTCGCATTCGAACACTTGCCGGCTTTCGGCGTTCCATGAACGCCCATTGACAGGACAAATCCCGTGGCAAAAGTAACCAAGACATTCCAGTACGGCGAGCACGCCGTCACCATCGAAACCGGCGAGATCGCCCGCCAGGCCTCCGGCGCCGTGATGGTCAGCATGGGCGGCACCGTGGTGCTGGTCGCGGCGGTCGCCGCGCAGAAAGCGCGCGAAGGGCAGGATTTCTTCCCGCTCACCGTCGACTACCAGGAAAAGTTCTATTCCGCCGGCCGCATTCCCGGCGGTTTCTTCAAGCGCGAAGGTCGCCCGACCGAAAAGGAAACGCTCACCTCGCGCCTGATCGATCGCCCGATCCGCCCGCTGTTCCCGGAAGCGTTCAAGAACGAAGTGCAGATCGTCGCAACCGTGGTGTCGTTGAACCCGGAAGTGAACGGCGATATCCCGGCGCTGCTCGGCGCCTCGGCCGCGCTGACCCTGGCCGGCATCCCGTTCAAGGGCCCGATCGGCGCCGCGCGCGTTGGCTACATCGGCGGCAAGTACGTGTTGAACCCGTCGCACTCGCAGTTGAACGATTCCGCGCTCGACCTCGTGGTCGCCGGCACCGCCAATGCGGTGCTGATGGTGGAATCGGAAGCCAAGTTGCTCTCCGAAGACGTGATGCTGGGTGCGGTGACCTTCGGCCACAAGGAAATGCAGGCCGCGATCCGTGCGATCGCCGAGCTGGCGACCGAAGTCGGCAAGCCGTCGTGGAACTGGCAGGCGCCGCAGCGTGATGCCGCGCTGGTCGCCGCCGTGCGCGG
>DASSRT010000329.1:0-2146 GCA_035701705.1 Rhodanobacteraceae bacterium | reverse complement strand
GAAGGCGCAGTGAAACGCTACTTCCTCAACGCACGGCGAATTTTCAGGGACATCGCCAGGGACGTACGACGGTTCAAGCCGGGCAACGAGGTTGCGCCGGGCATCATATCCATCCCGGCCTACGGCCATACGCCCGGCCATACTGCATTTGCCATTCATTCCGCCAATCAATCCATGCTGGCGATGGGCGACACTGTGCGAAACCCCTATTTGTTTGCGCGCCATCCCGACTGGCAGCCGGCCTTCGACATGGACGGGCCACTGGCCGTTGAAGCACGACGCCGGATGCTCGATCGCGTCGCAGCCGACCGCATGCTGATCGAGGCCTACCACTTCCCGTTCCCCGCGTGCGGACATATCGCAAAGACCGCAAGTGGCTACGAGTTCGTCGCAACGGAATGGAAACCATTGTGATGGCCAAGAAAAAAGGCCACCGTGAAGGGCGGCCTCACTTCGAAATCCGCTTGGCTTGATCTAGAGCGTTATGCATTTACGTTGGTGCATATCCTGAATTTTCGAAGTAGTTGGCGCATTCGTTCTTGGTGAAGGTGCCAAGAAGCTCGTCGATCGAGGCACAGACGGTTTCGGCCGTTCGCGCTGCTGCTTTGCGCAACAGGTGCTTAAACTTTGAGAAGACCTGTTCGATCGGGTTCAGGTCAGGAGAATATTTCGGCAGCAGGAACAGCTTGGCGCCGGCTGAGCGGATGAGTTGGCGTATGATCTTGCCCCGATGGCTGCCGAGATTGTCCATGATGACGATGTCGCCGGGTCGCAGCGTGGGCAGCAGAACTTTCTCGACATAGGTGGCGAAGCTGTCGCCGTCGATTGGGCCTTCGAGCAGCCACGGCGCGGTGATTCGATCGTGCCGCAGGGCGGCCAGGAAGGTCATGGTCTGCCAGCGGCCGTGCGGGACCTTGCCGATCAGGCGGCTGCCCTGCGGTGCCCAACCGCGCAGCGGCGCCATGTTGGTGCGCGTCCAGGTCTCGTCGATGAAGACCAGGCGGGCAGGATCAACGCGATCCTGGTACTTGATCCATTGTGCTCGCCGGCGGGCGACGTCAGGACGGTCGCGTTCGCCAGCCACCATGCTTTTTTTTAAAGCTGAACTTCTCGTCGTGGACAAAGGTCCAGACCGAACGGTAGTCAACCTTCAGACCGCGCTCGGCGAGTTCGCTCACCAGCCCGAGCAGGGTGAAGTCCTTCTCCTTAATCCGCGCCAGCAGCCACGTGCGGTGCTCGCCCGCGATCGCGCGGGGCTTGTAGCCGCCGATCTTGCTCGGCGCCACACTTCCGCTCTTGCGCCGCCGGTCCACCCAGCGGATCGCCGTGCTGACGCCGACGCCAAACTGTGCCGCCGCGCGATGACACGACAACCCACCGCTCTCAACCGCTGCCACCACCCGTTCGCGAAGATCAATCGAATAGGCTCGACCCATCGGATGCTGGCCTCCAGCCCAGCCAGCATCTTGAATCAGAAACCAACTGATTTGGGAATCCAAAATCGATTCAGGGTAATCTCATGCCGCTTTAGCTGCTTCAAGCCGTGGCGGGCTCGCCTGGCTGTGAGAGCGCGGTTACGGCCTCATTGACCGCGTCGAGCGCTTTTGTGGTCGCCTCGCTACCGATTTCGACGGCCTCGGTGGCGCGATGGAAATCGAACCAGCCAATGCCGCCGAGCCGCGGGCTGATCAGGACATCCGGCGGATCGCCGGCAAGGCGCGCCCTTGTGATGCGGTCCTGCATGACGTTGAAGGCTTCCACCATGACAGTTGGGAGGCCGGGCCGGCCGCGCCTTCCGAAAAACTGCCGGCGCAGCGAGCGCTCGCCGCTGAACATCCGGCGGAAGCCGTTGGCCTTCGAAGGCTCCGGAGCGATTTCATTTTCGTCGGGGCCATGACTTGCGATGATCGTGCCGCGGCCAAACAGGTCCGAATTGAGATTGACCGCGATCACCAACCGCGCACCGAGAGCGCGGGCGGCCGATACCGGCACCGGGTTAACCAGCGCACCGTCGACCAGCCAGCGTCCGCCGATCAGCACAGGCGGGAAAATTCCGGGGAGCGAATACGATGCGCGCAGCGCGTTGCTTAGTCGGCCGCGCGTGAGCCAGATCTCATGACCGGTGTTGAACTCCGTCGCGATCGCC
>DASSRT010000328.1:0-4327 GCA_035701705.1 Rhodanobacteraceae bacterium | reverse complement strand
CGCCGCGTCGATCATGGAGCTGCTGGCCGAACGCGTTGATGCGGTCGAGCGCGCCGGCTTCATCGTACTTGCTGAAGTACCCGAGGTCGTACCACGAGTTGTAGTGCAGGAACGTGCGATACGGATGCGCGCGTTCGCGCTCGATGTAGGTGGCGAAATCACGCCGCATCTGCCCCGTGTGGGCGACGCCGATCACCGCGGAATACGTCACCGACTGGCCCTTCGGCAGTGGCAGCACCCGATCGATCCACAGCTTCACCTTGCCGCGCCAGGCATCGGCCTTGGACATCGGATGTTCGAAGCCCAGCCAGTCGTCGTGCGACACCACCGGCGAGCCATCGACCGAGCCATCCACGATCGCGTCCGGCGCATCGGCACCGAACAGCGACACCTTCGAGATCGGCGCATCCGCATCGAGCGCCGTGATCGTGACGACCTCGCGCAGGTAAGCGGAACCGTCGCGCTGCACCAGTTTCCAGTCGATGCGGATGTGCCCCTTCGGACCGAGGAACGAAGCCTCCACGGCCTTGCCGGGAATTCGATCGGCAAGGCGTGCGGCGTTTGCATCAACCCGCAGTGGCGCGACGTGATAACCACCCTGCCGACGAAAGTCACTGGTGCCGAGCGTGCTGCCATCCTTGAAGGTCAGCGAGAACGGGTTGGTGATACGCACATCCTCGTGATGCCAGGCATCCGTGACCGTGAGATCGAGAAGCGAGCCACCAACCTTGTCCTCCCACGTCGCCGCGATCACGTCGTTCCCGAAACGCGACGATGCATCCATCGCGATGTAGCCAGGCTCGCCCGCCCGTGCATGCGCGGCCGGTTCGCGGGCAGATGCTGCCGTCGCGACAAGCACCACGTAACCCAACATCGCCAGCGCGATCCAGCCAAGGCCCGCGCGCACGAAGCGCCGACGATTTGCAGACATGCGAACGTTCCAGCGACACGGGGTTTCCCGTATCCCCATTGTGCCGAAATTCAAGCGGCCACGTTTGCTGGGGCGCGCTCGCGGTCGCTTCGACGCAGCGATGCGCCGCTACGGTCGCTGCCCGGGCCGCGGCCACGGGCAGATCATCGGCACCCGCTGCTGGTAGCGCCGATAATCCTCGCCGTGGGCGGTCAGCAAGTCGCGCTCTTCGAAGAATTTCACCGCGAGCAGGGTGTAACCGGTCGTGGCAACGGCGAACAGCAGGTGCCCGAGCGTCATCCGCGGGATCGACCAGAAGGCGATGATGAAGCCGAGCATCAGGGGGTGCCGTACCACGCGATAGAAAAAACTGTCGACGAACTCCGGCGGTGTGTAGGCGATGTTGCGCGCGCGCAGCCACACCTGGCGCAGGCCGAACAGGTCAAAGTGGTTGATGACGAAGGTTCCGCTCAACACCACCAGCCACCCCAGCGCCGACAACGCGTACAGCAGCCACCATGCCCAACCCTGCCCCACGTCCCAGATCAACGCAGGCAACGCCCGCCACTGCCAGAACAGCAGGATCAATACGGCGCTGGTCAGCAGCACATACGTACTGCGCTCGATCGACGGACTCATCCAGCGCGTCAGCCAGTGCTTGAACCCGCTTCTTGCCATGCCGCTGTGCTGGACCGCGAAGATGCCGAGCAGGATCGCGTCGATCACCACTGCCTGCAACAGGCCGGTCGTGGCGAATCCCCGATTGACCGTATGCGGCACGAAGGACACGTCCGCCACGAAGGCGATCGCGTACAGGAATGTCAGGAAGAAAACGACATAGCACAGCACGCCGTAAAGGAAAATCGCCGCACCACGCATGGTGGCTATCCTCGCAGAATGGCTCCGGGCGGGTTTGCCTGCCTCACTCGACCATGACGGCGCCCGAATCGCCATGGCCTTCCTGATAACGGAAACGTCCTCTGCGCGCCGCAAGCAAGATGCCACCATTTACAACGCCGACAGGAACGCGACCAGGTCGCGCTTTTGCTGGTCCGTCATGCCGATGTTGAAGCGCGTGTCGTAGAAATTGACCGCGTCGAGCAGGGTCGCCGCCGAGCCGTTGTGGAAATACGGCGCGCGCGCCGCGAGTCCGCGCAGGTTCGGCCCCTTGAACTTGCCGATGTCCGCCCACTTGCCCGTGATCATCGCCAGGCCCGGATCGGTCGTCTGCACCACTTGCCCGGTCGTGATGTTGGTCAGCGTGTACAACGGCATGTCCGGCGTGCGGCGGCTGGCATCGGCGATGCCGATGTTGAGCGGCGCCGCGACCGAGTGGTTGCCGATGTTGGGCGAATCGTGGCAGGTGCCGCAGGTACCGCGGATCACCGGCTTGCCGGTCGCATCGTTGAGCCCGGCCACGCCGGTGATGTTGAACTGCAGCGAGTTGAAGAGATCCTGGCCGCGTGCAATCGAGGCGCGCGCCCACGCGCGGGAATCGAAGCGGCCGGAGGGATCCGGGTCGCGCCAGTGATCGAACAGGCGGAACACCCTGGGATCGAACGCGTCGCCAGTCGGATCATTGCCAAGCGCGTCATTGATGCCGACCCAGAACTTTTGCTGCGCAAGAATCTCGGCTCCGCCCATTGCATTGTTGCTGTTCAGCCAGCCGGCGTCGCGATCGAAGGCTTGCGCCGTGAACAGATGCACCTCGAAGTCGACGATGCTGTCGACGGTTGCCTGACTTGGCGCCGACGCGGCCTGTTCGTGGCCAAGGATGGCGTCGCGCGCCTGCGAGGCCAGGCTGGCGTTGATGTCCTCGTGATCGATGCCCATTTCCATCGGCGGCACGAACGGCGCGAAGGTTTCGCGGCCATCCCACATGACCCCGGTGTCCCAGATCAGGTTGGTGGCCGGCAGCGGGCGGCGGAACAACGACAACTGGCTGGCGCTGGCGAAATGGTAGGGATCATCGACGGCCGTGAGACGAAACTCCGCATTGGCTGGTATCGGCAGGCCGATCCGGATCACGCCGTGGTCGATCAGCATCGAGTAGGCAGTGGCGCGCGCGGCGAGCGTGGATACGTTCGCCAACGGCGAGTTGGCGCCATCGACCAAGCGGAAGATCGGATCGGTGCCGTTGGTGGCCCAGAACCGTTTGCGTATTTCCGCGGCGGAGATCGTCCAGGCTTCGGCTTGCCGGTGGCACGAATTGCAGGAGCGTCCGTTGCTGCCTTGGCTCTGGAAGAACGGGTTTTGGGTGTCGATGACGCCGCTTGGCGTCGTGGTTTGCACGCGGCCAGTGGGATCGGCCGACAACGATGGGTCGCCTGCCGGCGCACGGGGAAACGGCGGGGTGCGGGCGGCGCCGATGCCGCACATCAACGCGGCAAGGATGGCGGCGGAGAGCTTCAGGCAAACGGACGATCGCAATGCGTTCCGGCGTGACATCGGGTTTCTCCCCAGTCGAGCGCGCCCCTTGACGGCGCTGGCACATGGGAGAACACCTTCGCCGTGCAGATTGCGACACGGAATCGCTGCACGGCATCGCGCCACGCACTCCGGAGTGGCGCGCCCGCTACGCGCGGATCAGTTCAGGATGACGCCGCAATGCCCCACCGGGCGCCGCAATGCCGCGCGCACGGCGTCGAACTGCGGGTACGCGGCGAGTCCGCCAGTGGTCGCGATCGCCCATGCGCCGCGAGCCTGATCGGAGGCTGCGACACAGTCTCCGGCTTGTGCCGTGGCCAGCGCCAACGACAGCTGCGCCACCAGTATGCGTGGGTGCGTGGCTGGCAGCTCGCCCCTGGCGTCCGCGATTGCGCCTGCCAGTCGCGCGCGCGCCGCGCCCGTATCACCCTGCCGCAACTCGACCTGCGCCACCAGCGTTTGCACCCACAACAGCAGCGGATCGGCGCGCCCGGCGACCTCGGCGAGGTGCCGGCCGACGGTCGCCTGCAGGTCCGCAGGGCACTCGGGACCAGGCGCCTCGGTGCACGCCAGCAGCAGGCGCGCCTCGGCGAGCAGCGGCGGCACCTTGTAGGCGCGCGTGCGCAGGCGTTCGATCGCCGAGGGCAGCAGCTTGCGGGCGAGTTCCGGTTGGCCGTCCAGCAGCGCGATGCCCGCGAGTTCGCTGTCCACCCTGCCAACCCGCATCCGGTTGGCGGGTGCGCTGCCGTACAAGGCCTTGGCTTGCCAGAACAGATGTCGCGCGCCATCGCGGTCGCCGGTTTCAAGCAAGCCAAACGCGGTGGCTTCCAGCGAATCACCGTGCAACGGTGTATCGGCACCGAAGCCGGTGGCCGACCACTTGCGTGCCACGGCGCAGTCCGCTTCCGCGGCGGTGCGGTCCGCGCGCAAACCGTCGAGCGCGCACGCCTTCTGGGCCGCATACACCATCGACAACTGCGGATGACGACC
>DASSRT010000327.1:0-10041 GCA_035701705.1 Rhodanobacteraceae bacterium | reverse complement strand
GGATCTGCCGAGAAGCAACCTTGGACATGCCCGTCGCCCCCGCCACACTCGCCGCGATGCCGCCGCCGGCCGTGCCTGCGCGCCGTCTCGCCGTGCTGGCCGACCGCGTGGGCGCGACCGCGTCGCTGCTGTGCGCGGTGCACTGCGCGCTGCTGCCCTTCGTGCTCGCCCTGTTGCCGCTGATCGGATTGGAATTCCTTGCCGGCCACACCTTCGAGCGCGTGTTCGTGGCCTGCGCAGCGGCGCTCGCGGGAATCAGCATCCTCACCGCGTACCGGCGCCACCGTCGGCCGCACGCGTTGTTCCTGATGGTGCCCGGCATCGCGTTGTTGCTGTTCGGCGTAGCGATCAATCTCGATGCGCATGTGGTGGTCCATACCGTCAGCGTGGTAACCGGTGGCGTACTGGTGGCGAGTGCGCACGGCACCAACCTCGTGCTTTCGCATCGACACCACTGCAGCGACTGTTCCGACGTTCCGGCCTGACGGCCCGGTTCGAAAGACGTGTCGGCAATTGTGTAACGCCGCTGCGGCCGCGTAGCCTGCGCGCAGCATGACGCACGCGCACGACCATTCCCACACGCACGCCGACACCAGGGGTGACCATGGCGTGTTTCGGCTTGCCTTCATCCTGACCTGCGCGTTGTTGCTGGCCGAGGCCATCGGTGGCTGGTGGTCCGGTTCGCTCGCCTTGCTGGCCGATGCCGCGCACATGCTGGTTGACGCTGGTGCGCTGGGGTTGGCGTGGGCCGCCGCCGTGTTTGCCTTGAAACCTGCGGACGCCCGTCGCAGCTTCGGCTATGCGCGAATCGAAGTGCTGGCCGGGTTCGTCAATGCGTTGTTGCAGGTGTTGCTCGTGATCGGTATCGCCTACGAGGCGATCCGCCGCCTGCTGGCCGTCGACCAGATCCACATCGAATCCGGTGTGATGTTGGTGGTGGCCGTGATTGGCTTGCTGGTGAACGTGCTGGTGCTGCGCAGCCTGCACGCGCACGATCACGATGATCTCAACACCGCTGGCGCACGCCTGCATGTGTTCGGCGACCTGCTTGGCTCCATCGGCACCGTCGCCGCCGCGCTGCTGGTGCGCTACCTCGGCTGGAACTGGGCCGACCCGGTGTTGTCGTTGCTGGTGTCGCTGTTGATCCTGCGCGGCGCCTTCGTATTGCTGCGGCGATCGGGCCACATCCTGCTGGAAGGCGTGCCCGAAGGCGTGGCGCCGGACGAGATCAAGACTGCGCTGGAAAGCGTCGATCCGGACGTCACCGGGGTGCATCACTTGCACGTCTGGCAGCTGGCGTCCGGTTCCAGGATCGCGACCCTGCATGCACGCCTGCGCGAAGGCGGTGATGCACAACATGCATTGGTGGCGATCCAGCAGCTGCTGAGCGAACGCTTTTCGATCAGCCATGCCACCGTGCAGCTCGAATCCTGCGAGTGCGCGGATCCGCACGCAGCGTGTGACGAACAGGGCGATGCTGCAGGGTCGCATCAAGAGCACTGAATGGACGTTGCGCAGGGAGCGCGCGCTGTTACCATGCCCGCAGCCGCGCACGGTGCGCGGATTCAACCCAACAAACCCGGAACCGATATGGGCAAGGGCGACAAGAAAACACGCAAGGGCAAGACCTACGCCGGTAGCCACGGCAACGTGCGTCCGCATTCGCCGAAATCGAAATCGGCAGTGAAGGGCACGGTGGCCAAGAAGGCTGCGCCGCGCGCCGCGGCCAAGGCAGCACCGGTCAAGAAGGCTGCGGTGAAAAAGGCTGTGCCGAAGAAAACCGCCGGCTGATCACGGCTGTCGTTGCAGTATCCAGAGAGCCCCGCCTGCGCGGGGCTTTTTTGTGGTGGCGGATTTCAATCTGCCGTGGCGATGTGCTGGTTCACGCGCGTGGGGCCGGAGTGGTCGCCAGCGCCTGCCGCAGCCAATCCACCAGCGAAGCAATGCGCGGGTCGCTGGATGACTTCGGCGTGCACAGCACCCAGCTGGCTTCGGTGGCGCGGAACTTCCATGGCGCGATCAGCCGGCCGGCCGCGAGGTCGTCGGCGACCAGCCGTTGCGGAGCGATCGCGACGCCGAGGCCCGCGACGGCCGCTTCGAGCATGTAGTAGAGGTGTTCGAAGGATTGCCCGAAACGCAGCTTGCCGAGCGCGACGCGCTGCGCACGCGCCCAGGCGGGCCACGCTTGCGGACGTGACGCGGTGTGCAGCAGTGCTTCGCTTGCCAGCGTCGCGCTGTTCGCCTTGCGCAACGCCGCTGCGCGCGGATGATGCGGGCTGAACACCGGGGCGATCAGTTCGGATGCCAGGGTGTGCACCCGCCATGCGGACAGCGAAGCCGGCTCGGCGATCATCAAGGCTGCATCCAGGCCGGGCAAGGCAGGTTTCGGAAACGCTTCGGCCACCGACAGGTTCAGTGTCAGCGCCGGCAGTTCGCGCCGCATGCGTTCGAGGCGCGGGATCATCCAGCGCGCCAGCACGCTGCCCGGGCAACCGAGTACCAGCGGTGCCGCGTCGAGGTCGCGGCGCAACTGGTCACAGCAGGCGCGCAACTGGTCGAAGGCGGCGGAGGTGGCGTCGCGCAATCGCCGGCCCGCCGGCGTGAGCGTGAGGCCGCGACCTTCGCGGCTGAATACCGCAAGGCCGAGCGTGTCCTCCAGCGCACGTATCTGTCGGCTCACCGCGCCGTGGGTGACGTGCAACTCTGCGGCTGCGCGTGTCGCACTTTCAAGCCGTGCCGCGGCCTCGAATGCACGCAGCGCGTTCAGTGGGGGAAGTTCGCGGGCCATGGGATATGTGAGGAATACTGACAGATCGTGGCGATCTTATCGCTTTCCTGCAACTGCCGGTTGCGCTAGCGTGGCCACCCATGGTTGAAGACTTCCACGATTACCCGGATGCGCACGGTCATTTCGGCGCCTACGGCGGTACGTTTGTCGCGGAGACCCTGGTGGCACCGCTGGAGGAACTGACCGCCGCCTACCTGAAATTGCGTGACGATCCGGCGTTCCAGGCGGAACTTGCCGACGACCTGAAGCATTACGTCGGCCGGCCGTCACCGATCTACCACGCGAAACGTTTGTCGCAACGTATCGGCGGCGCACAGATCCTGTTGAAGCGCGAAGACCTGAACCACACCGGCGCGCACAAGATCAACAACACCATCGGACAGGCGCTGGTCGCGCGCGCGATGGGCAAGCGCCGCATCATTGCCGAAACCGGCGCGGGCCAACACGGCGTGGCCACCGCCACCGTCTGCGCGCGTTTCGGCATGCAATGCGTGGTCTACATGGGTGCGGTCGACATCGAGCGCCAGAAGATCAACGTGTATCGCATGAAGCTGCTGGGCGCGGAAGTGGTGCCGGTTACCAGCGGTTCGCAAACCTTGAAGGATGCATTGAATGAGGCGTTGCGGGATTGGGTGACCAATGTCGCCGACACCTTCTACATCATCGGCACGGTTGCGGGACCGCATCCGTATCCGATGATGGTGCGGGATTTCAACGCGGTGGTCGGGCGCGAGGCGCGCGCGCAGATGCTGGAACAGTACGGGCGCTTGCCTGATGTGCTGACCGCCTGCGTCGGCGGCGGCTCCAACGCGATGGGCCTGTTCCACGCGTTCCTCAACGATCGCGAAGTGCGCATCGTCGGCGCCGAAGCGGCGGGCGAAGGCATCGCGACCGGCCATCACGCGGCGTCGCTGGCGGCGGGCCGTCCGGGCGTGCTGCACGGCAATCGCACCTACGTGTTGTGCGACGACGACGGCCAGATCACCGAGACGCATTCGGTATCGGCGGGACTCGATTATCCCGGCGTCGGTCCCGAGCACGCGTTCCTTAAAGATGCCGGCCGCGCAGAATACGTGGGTGTTACCGATGACGAAGCATTGGCCGCGTTCCATCTCCTGTGCGAAACCGAAGGGATCCTCGCGGCACTGGAATCCAGCCACGCGGTCGCGCAGGCGATCAAGCTGGCGCGCGGCATGCCGCAGGACAAACTGATCCTGTGCAATCTTTCTGGTCGTGGCGACAAGGATGTGCACACGATCGCGAAGCGCGAGGGGTTTGGGTTGTGAACGGCGGGGGATTGGGGGCGGGTAGCGGGGGTGCTCCGAGTGCTACGCAGCACTCGCGATTGGCCTTCGCTGCAGGTTTCGGTCACGACGTCTCGTTCCCGCAGGATTGCTCCGGTCTTGCACCCCCACTACCCATCCCCCATCCCCGCTCTCCATGAACCGCATCCACACCCGCTTCGAACACCTCCGCGCACAGAATCGCACCGCGCTGATCCCGTTCATCACCGCGGGCGATCCGATCCCGGATGCGACGGTGGGCGTCATGCACGCGCTGGTCAAGTCCGGTGCCGACCTGATCGAGCTGGGCATGCCGTTTTCCGATCCAATGGCGGATGGCCCGGTGATCCAGCATGCCAACGAGAGCGCGCTGCGCAAGCACGTCGGCATCGCGGACGTCCTCGGCTGGGTACGCGAATTTCGCGCACGCGACACCGCGACACCGATCGTGCTGATGGGTTATCTCAATCCGCTCCTGATCCACGGCATCGAACGCTTTGCACGCGCGGCCGTGGACGCGGGCGTCGATGGCATGCTGGTCGTCGATTGCCCGATCGAGGAAGACGCGACCCTGCAGCCGCTGCGCGACGCAGGCTTGCAGCGCATCTTGCTGGTGGCGCCAACCACATCCGATGCGCGGCTTGCGCGCGCGATGGACGCTGCCGAGGGTTATCTCTATTACGTGTCGTTTGCCGGTATCACCGGCGCGGCGAAATTGTCGGCGACGGATATTGCGCAGCGAGTTGGTGCTATCCGCAAGTACGCGAAAGCCCCGGTCGCAGTCGGCTTCGGTATCAAGGACGCGGACAGCGCGAAGGCCGTTGCGGCGTTCGCCGATGCCGTGGTGATCGGTTCGGCGCTGGTGGCAACCCTGGCCGATGCCCGGGACGCCCGTGATGCCAGCACCCACGCACGACGGTTCCTGGAGCCGATAAGGGCTGCGCTCGATTCGTCGAGCGGCTGATCGGGCCTGGAACCCCCGTTGGCGTCATGGTGCGTTGCAGCATGGCGAATTGATCCAGATCAAGGACAGATCGCCCGGGTAGGTGTATGAGTCAGGGATCGTTCCGGTTAGGAGGGGTCTGCCGTGACGTTACAGGATATCGTCTGGACGATTGCACTGGTCGGCATGGGGCTTGTTGCCCTGGGCTTTGTCCACGTCATCATTCAGGCGGGGAAACCCGCCGATGAGGATGCGACCCGCAAGTCCGCACACACCGCGCGCGCATTGCAGGCATGGTTGTTTGCGATCCTGTTCGTTGGTTTCGTGGTCGGCAGCTGGGCCACGCTGCACAACTTCCCGATTCCGCCGCAGCACAGTGCGCTGGACGCAGGGCAGGTCGTCGACGTCGTTGGACGCCAGTGGTCGTGGCAGATCACCCCCGCCACCGTGATGACCGGAAGTGAGGTCGAGTTCCGCGTCACCAGCGCCGACGTCAACCATGGCTTCGCCATCTATTCGCCCGAGGGCCGCATCGTGACCCAGGTCCAGGCCATGCCGGGCTACACCAACAAGTTGCTGTACACCTTCCATGAACCCGGCACCTACACGGTGCAATGCCTCGAGTACTGCGGGCTCGGACATGCGCCCATGCGCACCACCCTCGAGGTGGTTGCGCCCAAGGGAGAGTGACCATGGCTTCCCTCACCATGTATCCGGACGACGAGCGTCTTGTCGGCGGCGAGCGGGCAACGTTCAACCTGTACATCATCACCGCGGTCACGCTGTTCCTGGTGATGATGTTGCTGGGCCTCAGCATGCGCCTGACGCAGGCCCACTGGCTGGGCGTGCCGCCCGACTGGTTCTACCGGTTCCTGGCCATGCATGGGGCCGGGATGGTCGGCACCATGGGCATGGTGACCATGGCGGTGATGTGGTACTTCCTGCGCAAGTACGTGCGCCTGCACCTGTGGGCATTCGTCACCAACTACATACTGTTCATGCTGGGCGCCGTGTGCATCATCCTCTCGATATTCATCGGTGGCTACGCGGCGCTGTGGACGTTCCTGTACCCGCTGCCGGTGCACGGCGTGGGCATGTGGACGCCACACGCATCGGCGCTGTTCCTGCTGGGCTACCTTCTGATCGGAGTCGGTGCGCTGCTGTTCTACCTCGATGCGGCTGCCGGCATCATCCGGAAGTACGGCAACCTCGGACGCGGACTCGGCCTGCAATGGCTGTTCGGTGGCACCATCGACCCCAACCATCCGAAGACGGTGGTGGCGAGCACCATGGTCATCATCACCAACGGCCTCGGCATCCTCGCCGGTGCGGTGATACTCGTGCTGGAACTGATCAACATCTTCTTCGGAGTCGACCTCAACGCCCTGTTTGCGAAGGAACTCACCTACTGGTTCGGGCACATGTACATCAACGCCACCATCTACATGGGCGTGATCGCGGTGTATGAATTGTTGCCGCGCTATACCGGCAAGCCCTATGCAATTTCAAGAACGTTCCTGTGGTCGTGGGCGGTCAGTACGCTGTTCGTCATCATTGTGTTCCCGCACCACCTGTTGATGGACTATGCGCAACCGCGCTGGTGGGCGACGGTTGGCCAGGTGGTGTCCTGGGGTGCCGGGTTCCCGGTGTTCCTGGTGACCGCCTACGGCGCGCTCGCCAACATCTACCGCTCCAACATTCGCTGGACGACGCCGTCGCGGCTGATGATCCTGTCGATGTTCGGTTGGGCGGCGGGGATCGTCCCCGCGATCCTCGACGGCACCATCCGCATCAACGAAGTGATGCACAACACCCAATGGGTGCCGGGACATTTTCATTTCTATTTGCTGCTTGGGGTGCTGGCAATGGCGCTGGCACTGATGTTCCATGAGATCGGTGCCCGTGCGCACGCGCCGCCCAATTCAGGCGCAGACAAGCTGGGATTCCCGGTGTACTTGATCGGCGGGCTGATCTTCGTATTCGGGTTCCTCGATGCCGGGCACATGAGCGTGCCGCGGCGCATGGCCGAGCACCTGCAGGCGTGGACGTTCACCGACAAGATCGGGTCGATCGGTGCGATCCTGGTGGTGCTGGCGATGTTGTACTTCGCAATCCGGATCACGATGGGCTTGTTGAAGTCTTCACCGCCCGGGGGTGCCGGTGCCGGTCCCGCGGACACTGCTGGCTAGCCTGCTGATCCTGGCGGCGGGTGTTGCCGTTCTCGCCGCGGCCACCGACGGGTTCCAGGCCTTCACATCCGAAACAGCGCGTCGCATCGACGTGCGTGAGCATCCGCGCGTGCCGCCGCCGGTTCCGCTGCAGACTGTCGATGGCCGCACCATCGATTTCGCCAGCCTGCGCGGCCGCTGGGTGTTGGTGGATTTCATCTACACCCGTTGCATGACGTACTGCTCGGTGCAGGGTACCGAATTCGCGCGCCTGCAGGACCGCCTGGCGGTGCCGATCGCCGACGGCAAGGTGGTGCTGCTCAGCATCAGTTTCGACCCGGCGCATGATGGTCCCGAACAGCTCGCCGCGTACCAGCGACGCTCGGGCGACCGCGGAGCCGGGTGGATCGCTGCGCGTCCCGAGAGTGAAACGGGTCTCGCTGCGCTGAAGCAGCTGTTCGGTGTCACCGCGATCCCGGACGGACTCGGCGGTTACGTGCACAACTCGGCGATCGCAGTGGTCGATCCACGCGGGCGCCTGGTCGCGATCACGGGCTGGGACGCGCCTGCCGATGCGGCGAAGTACGTGCTGCGGGACGGAGCGCAATGACGCTGTGGCGGAACCAGGTGCGCTGGCTGGGCCCCGTGCTGTGGTGCCTGTTGGCGCTGCCGCCCGTGCGGCACGCGCTCGAATCCAGCATGACGCTGCAAATGTTGGTCCAGATTCCGCTGCTTGCACTGGCCGGATGGTGGCTGCGGCCGCTGTTGCCGCGGCGCGTCTCGGATTCGCTCGCCGGCTGGAACCGCAGCGGTATCACGGGCTTCGTGCTGGCTTCGTTGGTGGCGATGGTGTGGATGCTGCCACGCGCCATGGACGCGGCACTCGGAGTCCCGTGGGTCGAAGCGGCGAAGTTCACCAGCGTGCCGCTGCTGATCGGCTTGCCGCTGGCGCTCAGCTGGCCGCGCGCGGGCTTCGTGGTTCGCGGCGTGTTCCTGGTGGAAGTCATCGCGACGGCATTCCGGCTGGGGTGGTTGTACCTGTTCTCACCGATGCGCCTGTGCAGCAATTACCTGCTGGACGACCAGCAGCGGCTCGGCAGGATCATGCTGGCGGTCGGTGTGTCTTTCGTTGTCGTGCTGGCGTGGAAGCTTGTGTGGGGCCGCTTCGACGTGGATGGCGCACGCCGGCATTAGTCCCCTCCATCGGCTGCCTGCAGGCAGGATCACGGTCTGGCGGTGTATCCTACGCAACTGACAGTCACGTCGGGGATGCCTCGTGTCCTGGTTGCAGAAGCTGACTACGCCGAAAATCCGCACCGAGGGCGCGCCCAATCGTGGCAAGGTGCCCGAAGGCGTGTGGGAAAAGTGTTCGGGATGCGGCATCGGTTTGTACCGGCCTGAGCTCGAGCGCAACCTGATGGTGTGCCCGAAGTGCGCGTATCACCATTCCATCGGTGCGCGCGCGCGGCTGGCGGCGTTCCTCGATGAAGGCGGCGATGAGCTTGACGCCGGCCTCGGCCCGGTCGATACCCTGCGTTTCAAGGATTCGAAGAGATATCGCGATCGCATCCTCGCGGCCCAAAAGGCCACGGGCGAGAAAGACGCGCTGGTCGCGGTCAAAGGCACGCTGAAGGGCATGCCGGTGGTCGCTTGCGCGTTCGAATTTTCGTTCATGGGCGGCTCGATGGGCTCGGTGGTTGGCGAGAAGTTCACCCGCGCCGCGGAAGCCGCGCTGCGGGACAAGACCGCATTCGTGTGCTTCACGGCGACCGGTGGTGCACGCATGCAGGAAGGCCTGCAATCGTTGATGCAGATGGCCAAGACTTCGGCTGCGCTGGCGCGCCTGCGCAAGGCGGGCCTGCCCTACATCGTGGTGCTGACGCATCCGACCACGGGTGGCGTGTCGGCCAGCCTGGCGATGCTCGGCGATATCCACATCGGCGAGCCCAAGGCGCTGATCGGCTTTGCCGGTCCGCGCGTGATCGAGCAGACCGTGCGCGAAACGCTGCCGGAGGGCTTCCAGCGTTCGGAGTTCCTGGTCGAGCACGGTGCGGTCGACATGATCTGCGATCGCCGCGAATTGCGCGACCGCATCGCTGAGTTGCTGGCGATCCTGACGCATCGCGACAAGGTGGCGTGACACCTTGCACCGTGGTCTTGATGGTGTATGCCGTCCCGGATTCCGCTGTCATCATTCCGGCGCAGGCCGGGATCTATCGTCGCCGTGTCGTCTGGAACGACATCCCTGTCATTGTCCGCGTCGTCTCACGGTGCACACAGGGACCGTCACCCCCTTCGGCACGAAGGGGGTCGATGCGCAGCATCGGGGGGATGACGAGACACTTTGGAAAACGAGTTCGCTCGTTGCGCGAGCGTGCAGCGCTTTCGCAATGTTTCCGCTCGCCTACCGGGGGCGCGTGTACTGATCTCGCAAGTATGAGGTGACGTCGTTTTTTCCGCTCGCCTCGGCGGCGAGCGGGCTACTTTTGTTTCGGCAAAAGTAGCCAAAACCATTGCGCCCGGCACGGCGGTTTCGGCAACGTCGTGTTGCCGAAACTGCCCTGTGCTTCTCGCGCCAAGCGGGCCGGCGCGAACTCGCACGTCCCTGTGCTCGGACATGCGCGCCTTGCTCCCGCTTGGCGCTGCGATGCTCGGCGCCGTGCAAGGGCGCGTTTGTTGCTTCGCTGTCGGCCATCCATGGCCTCGGTCGAAGCGAGATCATGCATCCTTCTTCGCCGGTCCCTGCGCGCACGATGCGCGCCCAACGGGGCCCCTCGAACACGGCGAGCGGGCGACGGAAGCGCCCGCAGGGTGGCGCACAGGATGTGCGCCAGTTCGCCGCCGGGCCATGGATGGCCC